>NZ_LYTM01000010.1:0-146054 GCF_001672445.1 Mesorhizobium sp. WSM3873
TGCGATCTCGATGTCACCCCCAATGTTGCCCGCGAGCGCAAGGTGCACGTGGCCATGAGCAACGCTTTCTCCATGGGCGGCTTGAACGCAGTGCTGGCATTCAAGAAGGTGTAGAACCCATGCGAAATGCCTCCCGTAATTCTATCTCTCGTATGCTTGCAGGATCACAGTTGTGAGGGTCTGCCTTCGGACCGTTTCGGTGAATGCGCCAAGTGGCAGCGGAAGCTCGACGAGCCGGGGGCCGCTTTTTGCAAAATTCTCAACTGGAGCGATTTGGACGTACCGTTACCGGAAGGTTAAGCGAGGCCTTCGGTTCGGCTCGACGGTTTGTCCAAAGCTTTACCCGACATTGTCTGGAGGCACGCAGGGCCGCCAGTGACCGCTTCCGCGCGAAGGCGGTCCTTAGAAAGGGAATCGATAAATGTTCGATCTGACCGGCCGCAAGGCGCTCGTCACCGGAGCAAGCGGTGGAATCGGCGAGGCCGTGGCGCGGGCGCTGCACGCGCAGGGCGCAACCCTCGGCCTGCACGGCACGCGTGTCGAAAAGCTCGAGGCGTTGGCTGCCGAACTTGGCGGGCGGACAAAACTGTTTCCGGCGAACCTCTCGAACCGCGACGAGGTCAAGACGCTGGGGGCAAAGGCGGAAGCCGAACTGGAAGGCGTCGACATACTGGTCAACAATGCCGGCATCACCAAGGATGGGCTTTTTATCCGCATGTCGGACGCGGACTGGGACGCGGTACTAGAGGTCAACCTGACCGCCGTGGTCCGGCTCACCCGTGAACTGACCCATTCGATGATGCGCCGCCGCAACGGCCGCATCATCAACATCACTTCCGTGTCAGGCGTAACCGGCAATCCCGGCCAGGCGAACTATTGCGCCTCAAAGGCTGGCATGATCGGCATGTCGAAATCGCTGGCGCAGGAGATCGCGACACGCGGCGTGACGGTGAACTGCGTGGCGCCCGGCTTAATCGAATCGGCCATGACCGACAAACTGAACGACAGGCAGAAAGAAGCGATCATGGCCGTTATTCCGGCCAGGCGCATGGGCACCGGAGTGGAAGTCGCCTCGGCAGTGGTCTACCTGGCCTCGAACGAGGCCGCCTACATCACCGGCCAGACCATTCATGTGAACGGTGGCATGGCAATGATTTAGCGTGAAAAGGTTCGGTGCGCCCCGATGACGCAGGAAGGTTTCCACCCAGATAGCAGTCGGTTGGTCGCGCCGGAGTTATAAACATCTTGAAGTGCCGGGTTATGGCGCTGAGGCACCTGAGCGGCGGGTTTTTGCCGAGCTACTCGGACTGGATACGGGTTGCCATTTACGTTCGCTGTGGATGATCAAGCATGAATTAACATGCAAAATTTATGGATGGCTGGAGAGCGCTTGGTGCCGGCGCGAAACACCTTGACGAAGGACCACCTTATGCTGCCGGCCGTTCGGCTGGCCATATTGGCGATGATGGTTGGCGACGCTGCCGATGCGGAAGACAGTGGCCTGCTTGAACGACACGGCGGGAAATTCATGAAAAGCCACGTCGCCAAGGACCCAGCCGCGGCGCTGGAAAATCAGCAAGAATTGCAACCCGCCACCGCAAAGTAACCTGAGACAAGGGGCAGACGTGCAAACCCTGTTCGCGGATCAGCAGATGCGAGACATTGCGCCATCCCACAAAAGGCCCGCCGCGCCGAACGCGCAGTGGGCGTCGGCCTCGAAGCTGAGCGTCAGCAACTTCGAGCAGTCTTAGACGCTCTTCAGCGCCGAGTAAGTGGGCGAAGAGGCTCGCACATCTGTGGAGCGCGGCTCACGCCCCGGAGACCAGGGCAGGAATGACCAAAGGCTCATCCGCCTCGTCAAGAATGGAGAAACTGTAACGGCCGCCTGTGTCACGATCGACGGAGTAGCTCAGGCGGTCGAGTATGTAGTTATCCTGGTCGAACGTGACGATCCGCGGCTTCAGCGAGGTGATATGCGCTTCGTCCAGGTAGATGGAGTTGCAGACAATAATGGGGTCGTCGGGCTGACAGCTACGAGCCGCCGCTCCGTTGAGGATGCAGCACCGTGAACCGCGCTCGCCGAGGATGACATAGGTCGAAATCCGCGCACCGGAATTCTTGTTCCATATCTCCACGAATTCCATCGGCAGGATCCCGGCTGCCTCGCAGTGGTCGGGGTCGAGCGTTATCGAACCATGGTAGTTGAGGTTCGCTTCAGTGACGTGGATGCCGTGCAGCTTCCCGGCCACTATTTTTCGCATTGTTGTCCTCATCAGCATAAAAGTGAATCTTGGCAGCGCGCGGCTAAATTCCAAAGACGAGCGCACCGCCGCTGAGACCCGCCCCGCCGCCCCCAAAAGAATTTTCTCGCCCGGCCGAAACGGCTGCGTCCGATGGGCAAGCGAAGCGAGAGCGGGATCCTCGCGGCGGATTGAGTTGCAAATAGTCGGCGATCGTCTTGGCGATTGCGCGATCGGCTTTGCCGAGGTTCCTCCCGACCGCGTCGAAAATTCGAACATTTGGCCTGATGCGGCACGAACCGATCGAGGTAAGCGGTGCAAGTGAAGTCATATCAACAGCTCCGTTCGGGATGTTTGCCAGCTGAGCGTGACGGCATTCTCAAAGGCTGTGCAGAGCGTCAGTCGCGAGGGGAGGGCGGCAGCATCGCGCCCAGTGAAATCGGACCGGTAGTGGGAACCGCGGCTTTCCTCGCGCCGAAGGGCTGCGATCGCCATCAACATTGCCACCAGGGCCGGGTCGGCCGCGGCCGTCTCGCCAACGGCGATCGGCAGAAGGGTCGAGATCGCCTCGCGCAGCACTTTGCCATTTCGAAAGATGCCAAGCGCATTAGAGACAAGTTGGCGTACAGGTGAAGGGTCGGGTCGCAAGGGAAAGACTGCCGGCAGCCTGGGCCATTGCCAGCCGGCTGAGGTGCCGGCGACACTTGCCGCGACCCAGGCGGCTGTTGCAACGGCTTCCGCGAGAGAGTTGCTGGCAAGCCGGTTGGCACCATGCAGTCCTGTGCATGCGACTTCGCCGCAGGCCCACAGGCCGCTAACGGAACTGCGCCCTTCGGCGTCAACGGCCACTCCGCCCATGTGATAGTGAGCAGCGGGACGCACCGGAATAGGCTCCACGGCCGGATCGATGCCGGCCTGCTTGCAAATAGCGTCGATCGCCGGAAAGCGTTTTGCGAATTTCTGCCCGAGACAATGTCGGGCATCGAGATAGACTCGATGCCCGGCGGCAAGCTGATCGGAGATCGCCCGCGCGACCACATCGCGCGATGCGAGTTCTGCCCCGGGCGTATCTGCCAGGAAGCGATGGCCTTCTTCACCGATCAGCACCGCGCCTTCCCCGCGCACCGCCTCGCTGACAAGCGGCATTGGCCGGCGTGGACCATCTAGGGCGGTCGGGTGGAACTGCACAAATTCGAGATCGGCGAGCTCCGCTCCAGCACAGGCGGCCAGCGCAAGACCATGCCCGAATGAGGAGAGGGGGTTCGTTGTGTCGCAAAAGAGCCCGCCTATACCACCGGTCGCCAGCACCACGCGGCGTGTGGGCAATGCCATCACGCCGCCGTGCAGGACAGCCAGCAAGCCCACAATGCTGCCCTCCGATACAACCAAGCGAAGCGCTGTCATGCCTTCCATGATCGTGATCGAACGGGTTCGCCGCGCCCCGACGAGCAGCGCCCGAAACAACTCGCGGCCGGTTGAATCGCCGGCGGCGTGCACGATGCGGCGACGTGAATGCGCCGCTTCGAGGCCCAGTCGCAGCCTCCCGTCCAGCGAGCGGTCGAAGGGAACACCGAGACGAATGAGGTTCTCAACGGCTTGAGGTACGGCCTCGACCACCCGCCTGGCCATTTGTTCGTCGCAGTGACCATCGCCGGCAGCAAGCGTATCGGCGAGGTGCAGGTCGGGGCTGTCGTCCTCTCCCAGACTCGCTGCGAGCCCGCCCTGTGCAAGTGTGCTCGAGGCCTCGGTTCCGAGTGGGGTTCTGGAGACAAGAACGACCGGTTGCGGCCGCCAGGTGAAGCGCCGTCAGCAGCCCGGCGATACCAGCGCCGATGATGACCGGCGCCCCAGCGATGTCATGGATGTCCGCCGTCATACGAAAAGCATGCGCTCCACCGCCCAGCGGGCCCGCTCGGCGACATGAGGATCGATCGTGACGATATGGCGGTTCTCCTCGATCGCGCTGCGGATGTTTGCGAGCGTAATGCGTTTCATGTGCGGACACAGATTGCATGGACGCACGAAATCCACGTCAGGATGCTCGACCGCGACGTTGTCGCTCATCGAGCATTCCGTCATCAGCACCACACGTGCCGGCTTGTGTCGCGCGACATAGTCGGACATCGCCGCCGTCGAGCCGGCGAAGTCGGCTTCGGCCACGACCGCGGGCGGACATTCGGGATGGGCAAGTACGCTGATGCCGGGATGGGCCTCACGCAGCTCGCGGATGTCGGCCGCCGTGAAGCGCTCATGCACCTCGCAGCGCCCCTTCCAGGCAACGATCTCGATCTTGGTCTGCGCAGCGATGTTCCTCGCCAGATATTCGTCGGGCAGCATGATCACACGCGGCGCGCCGAGCGACTTTACGACGGCCAGCGCATTGCCCGACGTGCAGCAGATGTCGGATTCGGCTTTCACGGCCGCGGATGTGTTGACGTAGGTGATCACCGGGACGCCGGGATAGCGCTGGCGCATCAGGCGCACGTCCTCGGCCGTGATCGAGTCCGCCAGCGAACAGCCGGCGGCAAGATCGGGAATGAGTACGGTCCTGTCGGGATTGAGGAGCTTTGCGGTCTCAGCCATGAAATGCACGCCCGCGACGACGATCACGTCCGCCTCGACCGTCATCGCCTTGCGGGCCAGCGCCAGGCTGTCGCCAACGATGTCGGCCACGCAATGGAAGATCTCGGGCGTCTGATAATTGTGGGCCAGGACGACCGCGTTGCGCTGTCGCTTCAGTTTCAGGATCGCGTCGATGTCCTCGAAGAAGACCGGCCACTCGATCGGCGGGACAACGCGCCGAACGCGGTGGTATAGTGAGGCGCTCGAAGGCAGGACGGCGCTCATCGGGCCTCCGGTTATAGTCAACGCGATTATAAGATCGATATAATCGTTCTGACTATAAGTTGTGTCAAGCCCGTGCGAGCGGCAATTTTGTGCCGGCCACAGGCCTCTCGTCTAGGATGGCATGGTGGAAGCGGTAGAGCTGGGCCGGCCGGCCGCCTGTCTCGGCGGTCGTCGCGCCGGTCTTCTCAACCAGGTCCTGCTGCTCTATGAGGCGGCGAAAGTTCGGCTTGTTGATGAGCCTGCCGGAGAGCGCCTCCACGGTTCGCTGTAGCTGTAAAAGCGTGAAGAGCGGCGGCATCAGTTCGAACACAACAGGCCGGTATTTGATCTTGGAGCGCAGCCGCGCAATAGCCGTTGCCAGAATGCGGCGATGATCGGCGCTCATCGATCTGCCCGGCACCGGAGCGAGGATGGCAGAATCTCCGCCGCGCTTTGCTTCCTCCACCAGGGCGGCTTCGTAGAGCAGCTCATAGCGCTGCAGCGCGAGCTCTTCGTTCCATGCCCGGTCGTCGAAGGCAAAGGCGACCGCCGCACGCCGTCGGCGATCGAAGCGCGTCGCGCCGTCGTCCGCACGTTCCGCCCATTCGATAAGGCGCGGCCACAATTCTTCCAGCATCGGGGGCCTGCCGGAGCGATGATCCTCCCAGGGGAAATAGTCGTACCAGCTGGCCCAGCTGCGCCTGCCCGAGGCGCCCGCATCTTCTTCGCGGGTGAGTGCGAGATAGCTGATCGAGATCACGCGCTCGTTGCCGCCGGTCCGATCGCGATCGGCGAAGGTGTAGAGCTGCTCGATATAACCGAGAGGCTGACCGGTCTGCAGTTCCACCCATGCCCTGAGGCCCGACTGGAGCGAACGATGAGCGAGTTCAAACGGGCCCGAAGGGAGGGCGCCCCCCTGTTCGATGGTCAAAACACATGGTCCAGCGTCGTTCACGGCGACGACGACTGCGATCAGGTCCGCGTTGACGTCGTTGGTCTTGCCTATGGCTCTGCCTTTCCTTGGTCCCTTTGCCAGATCCATGGTTCCTGAACTACTTGGCGGGGCTCCGCCTGTCTAAACCGATTTAGTTCTTTTCTTTATCATACCAGTCGTCGCGTCAACACCACGCGCTCTGGTGATTTACCTCTTCGCACCTGGACAAAAATATGCCAAACGCGACACTCGCCGTGGGTGACGCCGGGTGAGGAGAGACGTGGATTGAGCGCTGCTGGTGTCGTACAGGCGATGACGCCGCCGGATGCATGAGAGTTGTATCTGGAATGGTTGCCACCGCGGTCGCGGTGAGCTGGGTCAGCGAAGGCCGCGCGTTCGGCCCGGCCGTTTCGAGGGCGTGGGCAGATTGGCGGCGAAGCGCTTTCTCCAGACCGGCGCCGGTCCGGCTTCTTCGGCGAGAAGGATTTCCAGCAGTTCAAAATCGTGCGCCGGCTTTGCCCGTGAGGTCGAGATCATCGGCTTTCGACAAGGCGCGAAGCCGATGGCTTGGCGACGTCGTCGCGCAATCTCAGGCTGTCGGCCAAGCAGGGCGTGGCGGTGCAAACCTCGCCAAAAGCGGGCCGTTCTTGATGGCAGCCGGCGGCGACAGGAAGGCTGCACCGCCTCACCGCCGAAGGTCCGAGCCGAACCAAACCGCTTGTTTTGTCCCAGCTATTCGCCTCCTCGGTATGTCGCGGCCCCGACATATCGGAAGTTCGACAGCCGGTTCAGAGACGCTTGATCTCGATACCGTATTTCCTCAGCGCGTAACCAATCTGGCGCGGCGTCAGTCCAAGCAGGCGCGCTGCCTTTGCCTGTACCCAGCCGGATCTTTCCATGGCTGAGATGAGACGCTCGCGATCGGTCATCTTCGCGCTTGCGAGGGACACCCGAACAGGCGCTGGCAGTGCCTGCTCGCTGTAAACAGGTGGGGTCCCAAAGGCGGCCGAAGCAAAATCACCAGGCGATTGAAGGGCCGGGTTCAGTGGCGATGGTGCGGTCGGCTCCGATTTCGGCACAGTCTCCTTTGATGCGTGCTTCCATAGTATCGCGGAAAGGCATCGGCCGTGGTAGCAGTCAAAGTCGCTTCTGATGATTGACGCTCCCGCTGACAGGGTCGCTGTCCGCTGCACGCAATTTTCAAGCTCGCGGACATTTCCGGGAAAAGCACAGTTCATCAGCACTTCGGTCGCACTCGCATCGAAGACCACGGTACGGCCGTTCTCCCTGTTGAAATTGTCGAGAAACTCAGCGGCAAGGAGCGGAATATCACTGCGCCGTTCGCGCAATGGCGGCACCAGCAAGGGAACAACGCTGATGCGATAATAGAGGTCGGCGCGAAACTCGTTCCTTGCAACAGCGTCTTCGAGGTTCCGGTTCGTGGCGGCAATCACGCGAACGTCGACCTTAATCGTCTGGTTGCTGCCGACGCGTTCGAACTCCTGCTCCTGCAGCACGCGCAGCAGCTTTGCCTGGAACGAGGCCGAAATCTCGCCGATCTCGTCCAGAAACAACGTTCCCTTGTCGGCGAGCTCAAAGCGCCCCTTGCGCGAGTTGAATGCACTGGTAAAGGCCCCCTTTTCGTGACCGAAAAGTTCGGATTCCAGGACTGTCTCAGGGAGCGCTGCGCAATTGAGCTTGATGAACGGCCGCCTCGCGCGCCCCGACAGCTCGTGAACGGCCTTGGCCACCAGTTCCTTGCCGGTCCCGGATTCCCCGCGCAGCAAAACGGTGCTGTTGGACCTGGCTACCAACGCGACCTTCTCAAGCAGCCCGCGAAGCGCCGGGCTGTCGCCAATGATCCCCTTGATATGAGCCCTTTTGCCCTCACGCCCAGGCTGCTTGAGCTCGCCGAATTGCTTTTGCATCCGAACTTTCTCGGCCATCAGTCGCTCGCGGTCGGACGCGAACAGGCGATGCACCTTCACTGTCTGCCCAACCAGATTGGCGATTGTGGTTAGGAGGCGGAGGTCGTAGTCGAGGAGGGAAGCTGATTTATTGTCCAGGATGCGGTCGATGGTCAGCGTGCCCACGACGTTCGCATCGACGCGAATGGGTACTCCGATGAACGACACTTTCATGTTGTCGGACGCCCCGAGCACGTCCTTGTCGGCGGCGTTGAACGCCGGATCCACCGCTATGTTCTCGGCGACGAGCGCCATGCCCGTCGTTATGATCTGGTCGATCGCGGCCCGTGGCAGATGCTTGCGGTGGCGCTCATGGCTGCCTTCGGTCCAGCCGGTGCCGACGATCATGTCCGGTATGCCTGCACCGTTGAAGAGCGAGATGATGCCGTGCCGCATCTGCACCAACGATGGCAGGAGATCGACGACGTTGGCCAACGTGGCTTCGAGCGCAGAGGGGGCGGTGAGTGCTTTCGATGTCTCGAAGATATCTGGCGCCCTCTCGTGCAGCGGCACAAGAGACACCACGCGATTTGTGTCGGACTTTGAATTTGGCGTTTTCATTTTTGGAAGCGATATACAGCGTGAAGAGATCTGCCTGGCACTTTGCTCGGAGTTGCCAGTATCGTGTTGCATATGATCATCCATTTCGCGCCATCAAATCGATGCTCGAAGCAAGTGCGCCTATTGTCCGGCGCGTCGATTTCCTTGGCGAATTGCATTCGTGGGCGTCTTCGCTCGGCAGTCCGCTGCACAATAGACGAGTTTGCTCGCCTCGGCCTGGCACGCGAGGATCTATTGAAGCACGAAAAGGCGTTGACGAAGATAGTCTTGACGATTGATCCGCCAGCGAGACGGACGTCTGCAGCCGGCTTTTCGTGAGCCATTACATGGCCGCCGAGATGATAGTTAATGTCGATGCCGGTCAGGCCGGGGCCGCGGGCAAGTGCGGCCCTGGCAAGTTGGGGCGGCGTCATGCGGTCGATCGCAACGCGGAGCGATGCTTGACGCATGACTTTCCTTTCTCTTCCATGAAGTGCGGGTCGTCGTTCTCGGCTGACTGGCTTCCGCCGCGCAGCAATCATTCGTCGTTAAACGAGACCGGAATGACGGAAGTGAGTCAACCAAACTCCCGCTGCTTTTCTTTCATCGATGAAAGGAAATTAGGCTCTCATGATAGTATTTTATCAGTTTTTCAGATGTTTTCCGGGAGATAGATCTCAAACGGCAGAAAGGTCTGACCAGGCGTCTCTGAAGTGCCGACCTTGATGGCCTGGGCCATCAGCGTCATCAGTTCCTGGCAAAGCAGGCGCTGGGGCGTGGCGACCGACATCGTGATTATGCCATCTGCGAGTGCTGCCCGCGACTCCGGCGTGATCTCGTTGACGATCGCGACGAGACCCCGGCTTTCGCCTTCGTCACGGAGCGCGGAGATCGCTCCCTCCATACCTCCGCCGGCCACATAGAAGCCGGTGAGTTCGGGTTCTCGCTGCATGAGGTCCAGCGTGGCCTCGTAAGTGATCTGCCGTGCCTCGAGGTTCACGAGCGGATCGAGCAGCTCGAATGTCGGTGCATTCTCGCGGAAATAGGATCGAAAGCCGACCTCCCGCAGCTCTTGCCCCTGAAAACGGTGGCTGCCGACAAAAACCGCCACCTTGCCCGGCCGTCTTGCGACCTTTGAAAGCATCCACGCTGTCGTCCGCCCGACCTTGCGGTTGTCGAGGCCGATATAACCCTCTCGAACACCTTCGGCGAAATCGGAAAGCAGCGAGAAAACGGGGATGCCTTTTGCCTTGAGTTCATGGACGGCTGCTGTGATCGCCGGATGGTCCGGCGCCACCATGGCGATCGCGTGGCAGCGCGCGCCGAATTCTTTGAGCAGTGGAATAAGATCGCACGGCATGTGCGACGGCGCGAATTCGATGAGCGAAGTGCCATGGAAGCACTTCGCCGAGTTAACCGCCGCTTCGACCTCACGCGCGAAGCACTGGTAGAAGTGGTGAGTCGGTTTTCTCAGGATGAAGCCAAGCCGATATTGCGGCAGGTCCCGCTGCAGGCGCTGCTTGATAAGACCTGCGGCGTGATATCCGATGGCCTGTGCTGCCGCTAAGACCCGCTGCGCAGTCTCCTCCCGCACCGGATGACGGGCATTCAGAACTCGGTCAACGGTGGCCACACTGACCCCGGCTTCCCTGGCGATATCAGCAATTGTGGGTCGCTTTGCCATAGTCCGAGTCTGATTAAAACGACATCAGGAAGAAACCCGGTAAAGGGAAGATTCAGTAAAATCTGGCATTCCTGCATTGATCCTGTTCGCTACCGGAATTCTTGTCGTGGCGTGGTGCGAGGTAGAAGCCGAAACGTGGAATCACGCACCTACCGACCGTCTTTGACATCATCGTTGCCCATAGTTCATTGGTTCCTCTATGCCAAGGTCGCTTTCGTTGCGCAGAGCGTGGGCGAATTGTTCAGCCGTGCGGACGAGAGCTGACCGCGGTGGGCACCGATTGGCTCCGCGCCCGGTTCCACGAACCGTGCCAATCTTCGTAAGCATTAAGCGCATCATCGATGGCCTGTGTGCCGTGACCGGTGCGAGGCCATCGCAAGGTGCACATGATTTGCACTCGCTGCATTTCGGATTCTTGATGTCATCGACCCGCGAGAGGCTGTTTGGAACCCGAGGCTCGATTGTCCGGCGCTTGCGACCAGCCGGGCGATTCAACCGGTTGCGATGCTGCCGACTTGCTCGGCGCGGGCGCTATCAGTGGCTGGTCGGCTGATGTCTCGGCACGCTGGTGGCCGCAGAAGGCAGCTTCCAATTGCGCCTGATCCAATTCGCCTTCCCAGCGGGCGACGACGAGCGATGCCACCGCATTGCCGATCAAATTCGTCAGTGCCCTGCATTCCGACATGAAGCGGTCGATGCCAAGGATCAGCGCCATTCCAGCAACGGGAACAGCCGGCACTACGGAGAGCGTAGCGGCCAACGTGATGAAGCCGGCACCTGTCACACCTGCTGCACCCTTCGAGGAAAGCATCGCGACGAGCAGCAGGAGAACCTGATCGCTAACTGACAAATCCGTATTCGTCGCCTGCGCGATGAAAAGGGCCGCGAGGGTCATGTAGATGTTGGTGCCATCAAGATTGAAGGAATATCCGGTCGGGATCACCAGGCCCACGACCGAGCGCTTGGCGCCGGCCTTTTCCATTTTCTCCATGAGAGAGGGCAGCGCGGCCTCGGAGGAGGACGTTCCGAGGACCAGCAGCAGCTCTTCCTTGATGTAGCGGACTAGAGAAAAGATCGAGAAGCGATTGTAACGACAGACTGCACCGAGCACCCCGAACACGAAGAGGAAGGCCGTGAGGTAGAAGGTGCCAACCAGCATCGCAAGGTTGGCCACCGAACCGATGCCATATTTGCCAATCGTGAAGGCCATTGCTCCGAAAGCGCCGATCGGCGCGGCTTTCATCAGGATGCTGACCAATTTGAAAACGGGTGCAGTGAGGTCCTGAAGGAACGAAAGAACCGATTTGCCCGTTTCTCCGACCATCCCCAGCGCGATGCCGAAGAGGACGGAGAAGAGCAACACCTGTAGAATGTCGCCTTCCACGAAGGCGCCGACAACCGTCGTCGGGATCATGTTCATCAGGAAGCCGGTCACGGACTGCTCATGAGCCTTTGCGGCATAGCCGTTGACGGCCTGGGCGTCGAGCGAGGTCGGATCGATGTTGAGGCCGGCGCCAGGCTGAATAACATTGCCGACGATGAGGCCGACGATAAGCGCAAGAGTCGAGAAGGTGACGAAATAGAGCATCGCCTTGCCGGCAACACGGCCGACCTTCTGAAGATCGCTCATGCCGGCAATTCCAGTCGCCACGGTCAGAAAAATGACGGGCGCGATGATCGTCTTGACGAGCTTGATGAACGCATCGCCGAGCGGTTTCAGGTTTTCTCCGATTTGCGGATAAAAATGGCCAACTGCAACTCCGAGGATGATTGCGACAAGCACCTGCACGTAAAGCTTGGCACAAAGTGTCTTGCGGGGTGCGCGGTTTGCGCTGGGGGCCAGTGGGGTTAACATGTAGGATTTCTCTCCCTGACCGGTGTCGGCGGGCTCTTCCTCCCCGCGGCTTCTCCCATCGCGGCGCTCCGGTCGAACGCTGCTGCGATGTTGGCCGCAAGAGCCGTGCCAAGCCAAAAGACGCGGAAATCGCCGGAGTCTCAGGTATGTTCTACAATTGCGCAGCAAGATTGTGCGATTTTCCGCACTGATCGCCTTCGCTCCTGGCGGAATCCCGCACTATGGTTCGGTCAATGGTCGGTCTGAAGAATGCGCTGGCAGAAGAAGAAATTGGTAAGGCGCCTTCCATCGCGCGCCATTCGTCTTTGCTGGCAGATCGCCGATGGTCGGTCTCTCTGGCTTGCGGTTTTGCTTGCATTCGTGGTCGACGCTCTGTTTGCAAGGGCCGCATCGCCCGCACCAGTGCGGAGTATGCCCTACGCGACCGTGCTCTTGCCGCGTTCCCACTTGCAGCGGACAGTTTGAAAGGGGACGTCGAGAAGCAGCGGGTGATTCCGCTGGTCCTGGCACGCGACGGTGCAGTTCGGGAGATGCTTCGCAGTCCGAGCACTGCGAACGAAGCCACGCTTGATAACAAGGTTCCCCGGCATTCATGGAAAAGGCACACCGGAGCGGCTGACTACGTAACGTATGATTTTCAACTCGCGCTTAGCCGAAGGCGGTCGCGTGGCCATCTAAGATCACGCCTTCTCAGGCCGGTCTGGCACCCTTCCGATCGGATTGTTGCAGTCGGCGTTGTTAACGCCGAACTCACTCGCCTCAAGGTCATGACGCCTCAAGCGCGGTTCGCGGCGCCATGAAGCGGTCGTTTACAACCCCATGCAGCAGCGTGTCCCGTTGATGGCGAGGCGGCTTGCCCTGAACCGTGTGCAGCGCGGCAAGCCGTCGCGAACGCCACCATCCTGACGCTCTGGGATCGCAGTGGCAGGTGACCGTCTGAGCGGTGGGCACGCTTGGCCGTAGCTCGCCGCTGCGTTCAACCGCAGCATCGAATGTCATATCCGCTGCGGCCTCGAATGCAATAACCGTCCTAGCTCTTCAGCGCCGGCTCGAAACAGCAGCGCCTCTCGGAGATGTTGAATAACCCCCGAAGACATGCCCCTTTTTCGGCAGTGTTGAGGCGTCTGGGAGTGGCTCAACGATTGCCCCTTAGGCCTCATGCAATGTCTCGCCTGGTTCCGACGAGACGGGCCGTGGCTTGACCCGTCGGCATGTCAATGACCGTGATTGCCCTTTCTGCAAGGAAGCGACGCTCGTTCTTGGTCAGCTTTGCTGCATCGATTGCCGCAAAATGTGGGCCATGGGAGCGCTTCATGATCTGTCGGGCATAGGTGCGCAGCATCTGATCGTTGAAGCGGCAGCCGAGGAAGAAAAGACCACGGCTGGATCGCCGTTCCTTCACTAGGTCAGGGATCGGCGTCTGGATGTCGATTTCGCTCAGCACTTCAACATAGTCGGAATCTGACACGAGGAAGTTTGCGGCCGGCCTGGCACCGCCGTGAGGGGCGTAGAGAACCGTCTTCGCCGCTGGTGCGGGTTCGAGTAACATCCCGGACAAATCGTAGGCTTTCGTCCAAATGTCACCGATCTCGTGCGCCCGTGTTACGCCCTGTATTTCGACGACGTCCGTTCGGCGGGTCTGTATTAAAGCCGCGCGCATGGCACCGTCGTACCAGCTGTCGACGATCGCGGAGAGCGGCAGCGTTGCAAGCCAGGCATGCAAGATGGTCGGCACCACCGGACCCGCGAATATTTCGGCCATCCAAACTTGAAGCGTCCGGCGGTGCCGGCGCTGTTCGATATACTGCGCTACCGACCACATGTTGGTGCGAATCTTCGAAGGGGCTGGCGTGCGCTTGTTGAGCGCTGCGGCAACGGCTTCGGGGGTATGTGGTACGGGCGGTCCCGCGGAGCGAATCTCAAGCAAACCCGGGCCGAGATAGGGAATGACCTGATCGGCCGCAAGCGCTTTCTTCAAAAGGTCAAGCTGCCTCTCGGCAAAACTGTCGCGAATGACGACGAGATGGCCCGAGGTCATTGTGTTCATGCTCGCATCCCTTTGCCGCTCAGTCCTCGTCGGAAATCTTTCTTGCCTCCACGGTAATCGGCAAAGGCGTATCCCGCGGAAGGTCGGGCAGGACTAACCGCCAGCCGTTCTTCAGCGTCACAGGCCCACCCCACAAGTGTTCGTTGTCGACCTTGATGATCGGCTCTTCGAGATCCTTTTTGGGAATATAGGCAGACAAGCCAGCCGCGGTCCTGCGGATCATTACCCTCATCCAGCCGTGCCTTCGTCGAACCCAGCACCGATTTCGGCAGTGCAAGGAATCCCAGCCGTCTCAAACCTCATGAGTTCACGCGCACGCATGCCCACGACAGTGCCGCGATCGACCCATTCGACCGCATAGATGTAGAACTGCTGGAGAAAGGTGCCGATGTCGCGCACATAGCCCTCGTCGCCTTTGCGCACCAGGTTTTCGCCGATCTCCTTGCCAGGATAGGTGCCGTCATTTTTTATGTGGCGTGTGGCGCGCACCCGCTCACCCGGCATGAATCGCGGGGCTGAATGGATTTCGACGTCCTGTTCGCGTCGTAGGCTCATGGCCGTTCCTTTCTCGATTTTCAGCAAGGAGTTAATGGTCCGGCGCAGGCGCCTCGACCGTGTCGGTGACCGAAATGAGGTTCAGGCGGGGACGCAAGTCTTCGACACCGGACATACCGAGGCGCATTGCTGCGTTTCGAAAGCCCCCTCGCATTCGGTGCACTTTTTCGGATCGATCACGTAGGCCTCGCCCTTGAACTTGATCGCTCCGGAAGGGCATTCAAACTCGCAGGCGCCGCACTGGGTGCATTGGGAAGCGATGATCTTAAAGGCCATTTTCGGCTCCGGTTCGGTTGGAATGAGAAGGTTCAGGCCGTCGCAGCCAGTGGCTCACCTCCAAACTCGGCCGCGTAAAGCGCGCCGATGGCGGTCTCGATGTAGTCATACCCGTAAGCATCCGTTGCTCGAATCCCGCCTTTCTTGAAGCGATCCTTGGGGCAATTTCCAATTCGCGCGCACAGCACGATATCTACGCCTTCGAGCATAGCGATGACGCCGTCGAGGCTCTTGTCCTCGGCCCGGCCGCCAAAGCAATACTGCTCGACCCTGCGATGCCCGACGAAGCGGATCCCTTTCGGGGAGGCCTCGTAAATCTGGAACTCCTTCGCATGGCCGAAATGCTCGTTAATGCGGCCGCCACCCTTGGTCGCTACCGCGACCAGAAGTGACTTGCCGGAGCCCGCAGTCTTGACCATCCCGAGCGCCTCGCGCTTGGCCGCCATGCGATCGCCCCGCTCGCGCGCGACCACCGCCCGATAGGTCTCGCGCTTGCCGGCGTTGCAGGTGACCTTGTCGGGAAGCCGGTCGAGCGTGAATTCCCGGCCCCGATCCTCGCCGAGCAGGCCGACAGCATCGGCCCGGCACTGCCGACAGTGGCGCATCAGCTTGGCGCCGCCTTCAAGACGATCCTGAAGGGCCTTCAGCTCCATTGCCGTGGGGCCGCGCTGCCCGCTCAGGCCGTAGTGCGTACCGTGTGACGGGTGCGAAATCAGCGGCATGACATTGTGCAGGAATGCGCCGCGCTCCTTGACCCATTTATTCACCTCGATCAGGTGCTCGTCGTTAACACCAGGGATCATTACCGAATTGATCTTGGTGAGGATGCCGCGCGCCGTCAGCATCTCCAGCCCCGACATCTGTCGTTTGTGCAGGATCGTCGCTGCCTCGACGCCGGTATAGCGGCGGTGATCATAGAAGATCCACGGGTAGATCTCGGCACCGATCTGCGGGTCGACCATGTTGATGGTGATCGTCACGTGATCGACATTCAGGTCGGCAAGCTCGGCGACGTGGTCTGGCAGCGCGAGTCCGTTGGTGGAGATGCACAGCTTGATGTCGGGAATTTCCTTGGCGACCAGTTCAAATGTCGCCTTCGTGTTCTTCCAGTCGTAACAGGCATCACCCGGTCCGGCGATGCCAAGTACGGAAAGCTGCGGCACTTCGTTGGCGACCTCGATCACCTTGCGCAGCGCCTGGTCGGGCGTCAGCCTCTCCGAGACGACCCCGGGCCGGCTTTCGTTGGCGCAGTCATATTTGCGATTGCAGTAGTTGCACTGGATATTGCAGGCCGGGGCGACCGCCACATGCATGCGCGCGAAATAGTGGTGCGCTTCCTCCGAAAAGCACGGATGATCCTTGATCTTCTCCCAGACAGCTGTGTCCATCTCGTGCGGCTTTGCGGAGGAGCCGCAGGATGAAGATGCGCAGCCAGCTGATTTCGCCCCCGCCGGCAACTGATCGAACGATGTCGTGCAGGAAAGGCCCTCCAGCGAAATCATCGGTGCGGACATTGAACGGCTCCGTGCGCGGTGTGAACTTCGCACTTCAGAGCGCAAGAGATATGCCAACTCGAAAAGCGGTTTTTGTCCGTCAATGTTGGCTTTTACGTCAGCCTTTGCGCCCCACTGTGTCCGTTTCGCTGCGACACGGTTGTGTCGGGTCCCCGACGACGGACAAAACGTGGTCGCGAAACGTACTCGTGTTTGTCTCAGTTTCGCCTACTGTGGGGAGCAGCCGTGCTCCCAAATGTGGTGTCATCAATGACGTTTAGAACTTCTTCACGCCGATACGATGCCGGCGCAAAGCATAGCCGACCTGCCGCGGCGTGAGACCGAGGAACCGAGCCGCCTTGGCCTGAACCCAGCCGGCTTTCTCCATCGCATCGATTAGTCGGTCGCGTTCCGTCAGACGCGGGTTCATCGCAGGGCAAGCGGGATGGTTGGGGTCGCAGGCCTTGCCGGCCGATGCCTCATTCTGGGAAGCGCCGACTCGCATGGCAGGCAGCGGCGATCCAACCGGCATCATATTGCCACGTGACTCGTCGACGGCATAGCCGCCTTGCGAACGGCCGACTCGTTTCCACAGAAGCGAAGAAAGGCACTGGCTGTTCTGGCAGGCGAAATCCGACGGAGTTATTGTCGTTGAACGCGCAAGTGTGGCGGTCCGTCGCACACAATTCTCCAACTCACGTACGTTGCCAGGGAAATAGCATTGCGAGATCAGGTCAAGCGCCGACGGCGTGAAGGCAAGATCGCGATGGTTCTCCTTGTTGAATCGATCGAGGAGAGCTTTCGCAAGGCGTGGAATATCGCCCGGGCGTTCTCTGAGGGGCGGCAGGACTATTGGCACCACATTGATGCGGTAATAAAGGTCGGCTCTGAACTCTCCATTCCGGACAGCCGTCTCGAGGTCCTTGTTGGTGGCGCATATGAGCCGCACGTCGACCTTTAGGGTCCTGCTGCCGCCCACTCGCTCCAGTTCTCCTTCCTGCAAGACGCGCAACAGCTTGGCTTGAAAGGCAGGCGAAATCTCGCCGATTTCATCAAGCAGCAGGGTTCCGCCACTAGCCAATTCGAACCGGCCGGAGCGCTGCAGGATAGCCCCGGTGAAGGCGCCCTTCTCGTGGCCAAAGAGCTCCGATTCCAAAACGCTTTCGGGCAGTGCGGCGCAGTTCAATTTGACGAAGGATTTCTCCCTCCTATGCGAAAGCTTATGGATGGCCTGTGCAAAGAACTCCTTGCCGGTACCGCTTTCGCCTCGCAGAAGCACGGTGGAATTGGTCCTGGCCACGACCGAGACGATCTCGAGCACTTGCTTGAGCGCGGGACTTTCTCCGATGATTCCGTCGATCTTGACATGCGGATGCCGGGCCGGATGGGTCCTATCCTCGTCCAGCGACTGCTCTGGTCTCGGTTGCTTCTCGATCAGTGACTGACGAGCTGTGCTCAAGGTGCGATGGAGGCGGATGGTCCGAGCGACCAGATTGGCGACCATGGCCAGGAAGCGTAGGTCCTCCTCGTGGAACGTGGTGGTACCGGTCCTGACGCGGTCGATCGACAGTATCCCGAAGATCTTTTCCTCAGCCTTTAGCGGGACACCGATAAAGGCAACTGCGATCGTATCGCTGCTCGATTGAGGATCAGCCTGGAATAGCTCAGACGTGCTTGTGTCTTGTATGACGATCGGCACTCCGGTAGCGACGATTTTGTCTATTATGGCCTGAGGTACGACGCTGCCGGCGCCTGGCACAGTGCCGCCGCTACTTACGCTAATCTGCCGTTGTCCTTCAGGGTCCAGGACGACGATTGCACCATGACGCATTTGCACAAACGAGGAGAGGATATTCGCGACATTGGCAAGCGTAATTTCCAGCCGGGCCGGGGCAGTCAAAATCTTCGATATCTCGTAGATTCCCTTAAGCAAGCCGTCCGCATTGCGCACCGCTTCGACCGCAGGTTCAGGCGGGGTGTTCCCTGATGCAATTTCACCGACCTGATCTCGAAGCATGTGAGCCATGCGAACACCTGAAGGGTTGTCTAAGGTGCTCCTCCCGAGCGCGTTTTTATGAGTTCAGCTTTCGGTAATTGGGAACACTATTGACGGGTCTTGACCCGCAATTGCGAACCTCTCGTTTGTCGCTCTTGCCCCAGTCATCCGAACTTGAAGAGAACGCCGAAGCCGCCACGCGGGTAATTCCACACGATCTCACCGCTGGCCTCGCACAGCACGCGACACGTGCCGCATTCCATGCAGCCGTCGCAAGTGGTCTCCACCTGGCCCTTGTCGTTCAACTCATAGCACTTGGCCGGGCAGATGTGTGTCAGCGCGAGCAGGTTCGCGCTCGGCCTCTCGTGCGGTTGCACCTTGATATGCGGCCGGCCCGGATCGACTAGATAGCGGTTGTTATAAAGCTTCTCCTCGACGCGTAACTTCGTCACGGCGATCGTCATCCTGTTTCTCCTTCAGCGCCACGCGAGTGCCAGGCGGACCACATCGCTGATCAGCCCCCAGCGCGAACGCGCCTTGATGAAGGCAGCAGTGGTCGCCTTTTCCTTCTCGATTTTCGGAGTGCCGTCGACGCGCATGAAGTTCTGCGCGGCCTGCGACATCAACTGCGGGTAAGTCATGAAGAAATTTCGGGAATTGGTGTGTATCAGGGCGGGCATGTCCTTATATTTCATCAGGTCTTTGACTACGAAGGACTTGTCCAGCATGGTCTTGTAGAGGGCGAGGTTCTTCCTGGACATGGGCTGCTCGCGGCCCTTGATTTCAATGATTGCCTCGCCCGCGATGCGACCAGAAGTCATGGCAAGGTTCGAACCTTCGCGGTGAATAGCGTTGTTCAGTTGGGCGGCATCGCCGACCGCGACCCAACCGTCACCGAAGAGCTGCGGAATTGCCTTGTAGCCACCTTCGGGAATGAGATGCGCGGAATACTCCTTGACTTCCGAGCCCGCGATCAGCGGCCGGATCGAAGGATGCTTTTTAAAGGCATCGAGGAGGACGTATGGGCTCTCCATTGTCTTGGCGAAATCGGAGACGAGGCAGCCGATGCCCAGAGAGATCGACTCCTTGTTGGTGTAGAGGAAGGCAAGTCCAGCCATGCTGCGGGAGATCGTGCCCGCCGCTTCGATCACGCAGCCTTCGTCCCCCTGCAGGCCGAACCGCTGCTCAATGACCTCATCGGGTAGGAAATGCATCTCCTTGACAGCGAGCGCCACGCTTTCTGGCTTCAGCATCTTGCGCAGGCCGGCCCGTGTACCGAGCAGTCCGTTGACACCTTCTGCGAGCACGACGACGTCCGCGTAGATCGGCCCGCCAGCCCGATCGGTGCGCACGCCGATCACCTTACCTTTGGCATTGCGGACGAGGTCGGTCACTGTCGTCTCGCACAGAACCGTCGCGCCGGCCTCGCGCACCTTGCGCGAAAACCACTTGTCGAACTGGGCGCGGATGATCGTGTAGCGATTGGGCTTCGCCTCGTTGAAATCATCCGATCGATACTGCATCGCGGTGTGGGAGGTGTCGTCCATCACCCAGAATCGCTGCTCGACCAGATGCCGCTCGAGAGGCGCATCATTCCGGAAATCCGGGATGATTTGCTCCAACATGTCGGCGTACATGATGGCGCCCTGGACATTCTTGGAGCCCGGATACTCGCCGCGCTCCAACTGGAGCACCGTCAGGCCCTGGCTTGCCATAGTGTAGGCGGCCGCGTTTCCGGACATACCGGCGCCGACGACGATGGCGTCGAATTCTTCTTCGATCATGGCCGTTTCCCTTAGCTCGCAAGCTTGTCGTGACTGTGCGGCGACAGCCGCCGGGTGAAAGCTTCCGTCAATGCCGGCAGGAAACGGATCGCATCGGTGACGATGCCGAGGTGGGCAAAGTCGAAGATCGGGGCGTTCGGGTCGGTGTTGATGGCTACGATCAAATCAGCCCCCTCCACGCCAACCCGATGCTGAATGGCGCCCGAAATCCCGGCCGCTATGTAAAGCTTTGGCCGGATGGTCTTGCCCGTTTGGCCAATCTGCCGATCGGTCGGCATCCAGCCCTTCTGGACCAGCGGGCGCGAACACCCATATTCGGCGCCGATTGCGCGCGCTAAATTCGTCACAAGCTGCAAATTCTCCACTGAGCCGAGACCGAGGCCTCCGGCAACCACAATGTCGGCGTAGGCGAGATTTGAATTTGCCGATTGGCGATCGAGGTTGAAGCCAAGCACTTTGGTGACGATCTCTTCCTCGGTCATCGACAGTTGGTGCCGGATGACACGCCCAACCGGCTTATCCGTTTGCGGTGGCATGGCCATGACCCTCGGTCGTACGGTGGCCATCTGCGGCCGGTAGTTGAGCGTATAGATCGTGCATAGCAAGGAACCGCCGAAAGTCGGACGGGTCGCGGCGAGCGAACCGTCGACATCCACATCGAGTTCGGTACAGTCAGCAGTGAGCCCTGTCAGCAAGGTCGTCGCTACTGAACCGGCGAGATCCCTGCCGAGCGTGGTCGCCCCGAGAAGCAGGATCTCCGGTTTGTGGGTATTGACCAGATCCGTCATCGCCTTGGTGAAAGGCTCGTTGCGATAGTCAGCAAGCAGCGGTGCCTCGACGAGGTAGACAAGGTCGGCGCCGTAAGCGAAGGCCTCGGCAACAGCATGCTGGGTGGCCTCACCCGGTGGTCCGAGCACGATTCCCGCAAGCTGAACGCCAAGCTTGTCGGCGAGCTTGCGGCCTTCGCCAAGCAGTTCGAAGGAGACGGGATGGACCTCGCCGCGTTCCAGTTCAATGAAAACCCAGACGTGCCGATAGTCCCTAAAGTGCTCAGGCAATTCCTTCATGCCGGCACGGTCGGCGGAAGGAGGGGCTTCGCGTTTCGCCTTCAACATCTTTCTCCTTGCCGTCCCGTCACTGCCCGCCGTCGAAGGCGAGTTCGTGTTCCAGCGCTGGCTGGCGGGTGAAGATTGCGGCAATCAGTTCGTCAGCGACGCCATGTTGCGTCTTGTCGGTCGTGTCGATCTGCGTCGCCTTTTCCGCCCGCGTGGTAGGGGCAAAAACGCGCTTGACGACCGTCGGCGAGCCGCGCAGGCCGCATTTGGTGAGGTCCTCAATGCCAGCTTCGGCCGCGCTCCACTTCACGATTTGGCTGCGTGCGGCGCGCAGGGCGTCGTCGAGCGAGCCTCTGCGGATTTCGTTGGTGCCTTCCAGCATTGTGATGAGGCAAGGCAGTCTGCTTTTCAGCATCTGCGTACCGCCTTCCGAACGGCGCTTGACGGTGATCTCGCGCGCGTCGAGATCGATGGAGGCGATCTTCGCCACATAGGTGAACTGCAGGAGGCCGAGGCGCTTGGCGATGCCGGGCCCAACTTGGGCGGTATCGCCGTCAATCGTCTGCTTGCCGGCGAAGACGATGTCCGGAGCGCCGAAGGTCTCGCCAATTCTCATGATTGCCCGAGAAAGCGCAAAGGAGGTCGCCAGCGTGTCGGAGCCGGCAAAGCAGCGGTCGGTCAAGAGTACCGCGCGGTCGGCGCCATAGGTGAGCGCCTTGCGCAGCGCATCTTCTGCCATCGGCGGACCCATGGTAAGCACGGTGACCTCGCCACCATGGGCGCCACGCAATCTGAGTGCCTCTTCGAGGGCGAACAGGTCGTAAGGGTTGATGATCGTTGGCACGCCCTGGCGCATGATCGTGTTCGTCACCGGGTGGACACGTATCTGCGCGGAATCCGGCACCTGCTTGATACAGATTACAATGTGCATTGCTTCCCTCTCGGCTCTAGTCCGCAAGCCGCCCTGGCGTTCATCTCAAGCAGCATCATTCGTGCCAACCGTTCTGCGCTGCTCTGTTCTCTTTGAGATCGGTTTGCTTTCTTCCAAAGGTGCCGTCGTGATGATCGGTTTTGTCGGCTTTTCGTCATTGTCGTGTCGACTTTGTCGCGCTCATTCTGTCTCGAACCGCCTCAGGATCGAATCGAACGGGACAAAGGCACGGTCCCGAGTGGCGGGTTTGTCCGGATCGTGCTCTTTGAGCACCTTGAAGACCCGTTGCGTGAGTGGCGAGGATGTCGCGAAATCCTCATAAGCGCGTTCCAACGTCGCACGCGCCCGCGCGGCGATCTCCCCGTCGGGAAGACCGGCGAAATCCTCTTCAGCGAGGTACTGGCCCATGCGCTTCATGATATGGAGCCGCGAGACGTTGAGCACCTTCGGATCATAAGAGATGCCAAGGACTGCGAAGAACTCCTCCGCAGCCGACAGGCTCATCAGCCGGGCGAGGATGTCGGTGACATCGATGGCACGGCTTTTAGCAAAACAGCTGCGCATTGCGTTTTCCTTGGCCGGAAACGGCGGTCGGGGTTGCGCCGTCGCTGGCGAAGACGGGGAAAGGTCACGCAGCTTCTTAACGATCCCGGGCATGACCTCGAGCACCCGGTCGACGTCCTCCTCGCCGTTGTTGCGCGAAAAGGAGAAACGGATTGCGCCGTGTGCCGCGCTATCGGGGATATTCATCGCCACCAAGACATGGTTCGGCTCCAGCGAGCCGGAGGCGCATGCAGAGCCGGAGGAGCAGGCGATGCCCTCGCGATTGAGGAAGTGCAGTATGCCGTCACCTTCGATATGTCCAAAGGCGATATTTGCAGTGTTCGACAACCGCGCTCGTAAATCGCCGGCTACGAAGGCGTCTGGGATGCGCTGGAGAAGTTCTTTCTCGAGGCGGTCTCGCAATGCCCTTACCCGCGTGTTCGCGTCGTCCATGAATTTCAAGGCAAGATCGGCTGCCACGCCGAGGCCGACGATGCCTGGCGTATTCTGCGTGCCCGCGCGGCGGTTGCCCTCCTGGCGTCCTCCCTTGATCAGCGGACAGAAGCGCACGCCGCGCTTTACATAAAGTGCGCCGACCCCTTTCGGTCCGTGTAATTTGTGACCGGAGAGAGACAGCATATCGATTGCGGTCGATTTCAAGTCGATCGCAAGCTTGCCGACCGCTTGCACCGCGTCGGTATGGAAGAGGGCGCCAACGTCCTTGGCCAACTCAGCAAGCTCGACCACCGGGAAGATCGTTCCGGTCTCGTTGTTCGCCGACATGATCGAGACGATCGCCACGCGCGGGGTGAGGGCGGCCTTATAGGTGTCGAGGTCGAGCCGGCCGTGGCGATCCACCGGAATCCTATGCACCTTGATGCCGCGCGTCTTCTCAAGGTGGGCACAAAGCGTCAGCACGGCCGAATGCTCGACTGCGGAAGTCACGATCTCGGTGCGCTCGGGTAGCACCTCGAGCGCCGAAAGGATCGCCGCGTTGTCGCTTTCCGTCCCGCCCGAGGTGAAGGTGATCTCGTCATCGAACTCCGCGCCGATCAGAGTTTGCACCTGCAGGCGCGCCTTTCTCACCGCCGCCCCGGCGGAAGCGCCAAAATCGTGGCTCGACGAAGGGTTGCCGAATTGCTCGGTAAAAAACGGCAGCATTGCTTGAACGACTTCAGGATCGACCCGTGTCGTTGCGTTGTTGTCCAGATAAACAGGCCTCATGGATGTGATCCTTCTCCTGAGGGCAATCACGCAAAGCGCACGCCCGGTCTGTCATGATGATGGCTAGCCGAAGGAGTTGCCGCGGCCATATTCGGCCCGCGCTTCTTGGGGCCGGCGCGGCCGCTCGCCTCGACTTGATGCGCCAGCCCTGCGCCGGCCTGGGAAGGCGCGGTCTTTAGGCCACGGCGGGTTTCGGTGCGCTGGGGCGTGGACCGTTTCTCCTTCTGGCCGGGAGGCGTTCTCGAACAGCTACGCATGGACCGTGCCAAACAAGGAGATCATTTCGAAACAATAAGATGGCTCCAACACTGCTATGTCGCCTGTCCGACATCGGCGGGCATGTTCGACGGTGAACGCCGTTGAATTGGGTGTGAATTCCGCTTCGCGTGAGGAGCAATCCGTCGGCCGGCCGCCAAGGATGCCAGCGTCACCGATGCGTCCTGTCGGGTTTGTCGAGTGCGCGACGCGGCGCTGTCCGCCCAGTTGCCTGCTGAGCTCTCGTTGTCATTGAAGAATATGCAGAAAGTTCTTCTGGGCTTCTTTCTGAGCCTTTGGCACGCCTATTGCGGTTCTCTCCTCGTAAGGCAGCGCGTGCCCGCGGCCGAATATTCATCTCGCTGGTGACATCGCGATCGATGGAACGAAGGAAAGAAAGCAACATGTCAGGTCCAGATCGGCCACCCGCGTTCCGAGCGATGTTTTCGTCCTCACGCAGACCTTCCATTTCAGGTTTCTTGAGACCGAGCGTCCTGGTGCGCTCGTTCAAAGCCAGGCGTCGTTTTCACATCGATCTGCGCGGCGCCGCCTTTCGCGACGTTTTCGCCTTCACCATACGCCACTGCAGCAGGCAGCCGGTCCGGCTCGCGATCACTATGATCGCGGTGCTTGGCGCAACGCTCCTTGACGTTCTGACGCCGCTCTATTCAGGACGGCTCGTAGACGCGGTCGCCCAAGGAGCGGCAGCAGACGCGGTCGTGTGGGGTATGGCACTTGCGGCCTTTTCGATGTTGATTGCGCTCGCACTCGGCGCCGTCGTCATGCGCAACATCGCCTTCATTGCATACAATGACTTCATTCTGAAGATGATGTCCGACATCGCCAGCGACACGTTCCATCGCGTCCAGCGCTTTTCGGCCGATTGGCATGCGAGAACCTTCGCCGGCTCGACGGTGCGCAAGATTACGCGCGGCATGTGGGCGCTCTGTGCCCTCAACGACACTATCCTTTTCGCGTTGTTCCCCTCGCTCATCATGCTCACAGGGTCGAGCGTTCTACTCGGCTGGTATTGGCCGACGATGGGGCTGATCATCGCCTGCGGCTCGGTTGTCTATGTGGCGCTGATCGTTGTGCTGTCGCTCGGGTACGTGGCGCCAGCGGCGAGCCTTGCCAATAACTGGGATACGAAGCTTGGCGGCTCGCTTGCCGACGCGATCAGCTGTAACGCGGTGGTCAAAGGCTTCGGCGCCGAGGTGCGGGAAGATCATCGCCTCGCGAAAGTCATCTCCAAGTGGCGCCACCGCACCCGCCGGACGTGGGTGCGCGCCACGATCAGTGCTGCGTTCCAGGGGATCATGCTTCTTGCGATGAGAGCGGCTTTGATCGGCTATGCCTTATTTTTGTGGGCGCGCGGCCAGGCTACCCCGGGCGACATCGCCTTTGTGCTCGCGTCTTTCACCGTCCTGTATGGCTACTTGCGTGATGTTTCCATGCACGTGCGCAACATCCAGCGCTCTGTAAACGAGATGGAGGAACTGGTCAAAACCTGCAGCCAGCCGCCCGACGTGGCCGATGTTCCGGGCGCCAAGCCGATCCGGATCACGAAGGGTCACATCGATTTTGAGAGCGTCCATTTCCACTACGGCGATCATTGGTCGCCATTCTACAGCGACTTGTCGATTTCGATTGAGGCCGGCGCACGGGTGGGTCTGGTCGGCCCCTCTGGCTCCGGCAAGACCACCTTCGTCAAGCTCATCCAGCGGCTTTACGACCTGGATGCAGGACGAATCTTGATCGACGGGCAGGACATCTCGCGGGTGACGCAGGCCTCGCTGCGCTCGCAGATCGCGATCGTGCAGCAGGAGCCCCTCCTGTTCCACCGCTCGCTGGCCGAGAACATAGCCTATGGGCGGCCGGGTGCTTCTCGGTCCGACATCGAGCAGGCGGCACGGCTCGCCAACGCGCATGACTTCATTGCCCGCCTGCCGAACGGCTACGGTACGCTGGTCGGCGAACGCGGCGTGAAGCTTTCAGGCGGCGAGCGCCAGCGTGTGGCGATAGCGCGCGCCTTCCTCGCCGATGCCCCAATCCTGATTCTGGACGAGGCGACATCGAGCCTCGACTCGGAATCGGAGGTGCTGATCCAGAAGGCGATGGAGCGGCTCATGGTCGGGCGCACCACGCTCGTCATTGCACACCGGCTCTCGACGGTGCGAGCACTCGACCGGCTGCTTGTCTTTGACCGTGGTTGCATCACCGAGCAGGGCGACCATGCCGCTCTGATCCGTCGCGACGGCATCTACCGCCGCCTGTTCGAGCGGCAGGCCTTGGAGCTGACAAAGGGCTGGAATGAGACCAATGTGCAACGTGGTTGAAGGCGGCGTGACTTCAGCTTGCCTTCGCCAGCAATCCTGTCGGGCCGTTCCTGAAAAGGCGCAAACAACTTGCGGCGTTGGAGAATTCACAATGACGAACGTCACCCGCGACGGCTCTCCCTGGACGCCGCACTATCTGACGGCGATCGATGGCGCGACCTGCATCGGCTGCGGCCGCTGCTTCAAGGTCTGCTCGCGCGAGGTCATGCACCTTCATGGCGTCGATGACGCAGGGGAAATCCTCGGCATCTGCGCGGGCGAGGATGATGACTTCGACGGCGAGCTCAACCGTATGGTCATGGTTGTCGACAATGCCGGCCGCTGCATCGGCTGTGGCGCCTGCGGCCGCGTCTGCCCGAAGAACTGCCAGACCCACCTCGCGGCCGACAAGCTTGCTGCATGATCTGGGGACAAGACCAGGAGAACAGCGCCACATTCGTCGATCACCGTGGTTGTTTCAGCACCAGCCAATGGCCGCCGACAGACGTGGGGGCGGCGTTCGACCGGCATGCGCTTGCATGTGTTGCCTACCTCGCGTTCGAGGAGGCCGAGACCGGCAAGGCGACCGCGACCGAAGCAACCGGCCTTTCGCGCGCCGAGCTGCGAGATGTCATGACACGCTATTTCCCGGCTGTGTCCGTCAACGCCTTCGCGCTGGAAAAGCTGACCGATCCTGAGCCGGATGTGGAGGAAGAGCTTCTGCGCGGCCTGCTCATTGGGAACGCCAAGCCAGGCGATCCGGCGAGCACCCTCTTCGCCAAGATCATTGCCAGGCGTAGTTTGCGCAATGACCATCTGTGGCAGGACCTTGGCCTTTTCAATCGGGCCGAACTCAGCCGCTTGATCGCCAGGCATTTCCCGGCGCTGGCGGCCGGCAACACCAAAAACATGAAATGGAAGAAGTATTTCTATCGTAAGCTTTGCGAGGCTGAAGGCTTTTCGCTATGCACCGCGCCCAGTTGTCAGGAATGCCGCGATTTCGAAAGCTGTTTTGGCCCGGAGGAAGGCGAAAGCCACTTGGCACGGATCAAGAACGGTTCGCTTTGGATTAAGAGCCGCCTTCGTCGCCGCCTCCGCCTGGGCTTGATTGGCATCGAAGCCGCACGCGCTTCTCCCGGCGACGTCGCGCGGAGGATGGGATGTTCAGCGCCTCACGATATTTCGCAACGGTGCGGCGAGCAATGTCGATGCCGGTGTCCTTGAGCCGGGTGGCGATGTCGTCGTCGGAAAGCACCTCGTCGGGCAATTCCACGGCAACCATCGCCTTGATTTGATGGCGGACAGCTTCGGCGGAGTACGCGTCGCCGCCTTCGCAGGAGCCGATCGCGACGGTGAAAAAATACTTCAGTTCGAACACGCCGCGCGGGGTCAGCATGTACTTGTTCGACGTCACCCGGCTTACCGTCGATTGGTGCACGTTGATGGCATCGGCGACAGTCCTGAGGTTGAGAGGCCGCAGGTGGGCGACCCCATGTTCAAAAAAGGCGTCCTGCTGGCGGATGATTTCAGCCGTTACCTTGAGGATCGTCTTGGCGCGCTGATCAAGGCTGCGGATTAGCCAGTTCGCGTTTTGGAGGCATTCGTTGAGAAAAGACTGATCTTTCGAATTTTGGGCGCTTAGGCGGGAGACCTCGGCAAAATAGTTTTGGTTCATCAGCACTTTGGGCAGCGTGTCTGGATTGAGTTCGATTTGCCACCCACCTCCAGGAGACGGATGGACCAAGACATCAGGTATGATCGATTCAGGCCCTCCGGATTGGAATCGGTTTCCAGGCTTGGGATCGAGCGCGCGGATTTCGTGCAACATGTCGAGAAGGTCGTCTTCATCGACACCGCAATGGCGCTTCAATGTTTGAAAATCGCGTCGCGCTAGCGCTTCAAGATTGGCGACCAGCGCTGCCATCGCCGGGTCGAACCTGTCTAGCTGCCGCAACTGTATCTCAAGGCATTCGCTGAGAGTTCGCGCAAAAATGCCCGGTGGATCGAACTGCTGCAAGGTTCCGAGAACCCGTTCCACAACAGCCTCCCGGACATTCAGGCTGCGGGCCAGTTCCGAAAGGTTCACCGCAAGGTATCCGGTGTCTTCCAGATGACCGGCAAGCTCGCCTGCTATTCGCCGCTCCAGCGGCGCGAATGCGCTGAGAGCGATCTGACGAGCGACATGGTCGTGCAATGTTTCGATGGACGTGCAGTAATCTTCGAAAGAATGGTTTCCCCCCGGTGCGACATTGTTTTTGCCGCGAATTGATTTCCACTGCGAGGCCCGATGCGACATACCGCCCGTGGTCGGCCCGATGCGCGGGTTCCCGGCCGAAATCGAGGGAATATCCTTCGGCGCCCGGTTTGGTGCCCGTTCCAGAAAGGGGTTCTTCTCGATTTCCTTCTCGACGAACTGATGCAGTTCGGGATGCGCCAGTTGCAGCAGGCGAATGGATTCCATCATTTGCGGCGTCAAAACCAACGATTGCTTCTGACGCTGAAGCAGGCTTGCTGAGGACTCCATGGTTAGCGTGAACTCCTCTCCGAGCGACCCTGGGCTTATGCAAGTGGATTTGGGAGACGTTGACTCCTCTAGCTCATGCAGCCGTCACGGCTTTGGCTTTCAGCGCTTCAAGGACGTTCTGCGGCGACGATACGCCATAGGGATCGGTCTCGCAGTTGTCGCAGAAACCGTCCTCTTCGAACCACTGCTCCACCACCCCATTGTTGATCACGGCAGCGTAGCGCCAGGAGCGCATGCCGAAGCCGAGATTGTCCTTTGCAACCAGCATGCCCATCTTGCGGGTGAACTCGCCGGAGCCGTCTGGGATGAGTTGGACTTTCTGCAGCCCCAGGCCCTTGCCCCAGGCATTCATGACGAAGGCATCGTTGACGGAAACGCAATAGATCGCGTCAATTCCCTCCTTCTCGAACTGCTCGTAGAGCGTTTCGAAATCGGGCAACTGGAAGGTCGAGCAGGTCGGCGTGAAGGCACCAGGCAGCGAGAACAGGACGACGCGCTTGCCGCTGAAACAATCCTCGGATGTCTTGTCTTCCCAGCGGTACGGTGGCCCCTCGATGGAATCATCGCGAACACGCGTGTGAAAGGTGACGAAGGGAACTTTTTTCTTGACGGTCATCAATGTGCTCCTGGAGGAAAACTGGTGCGCTGCTTTTTCGCTTGAGACTGACGCGGCATCGACCTCGGCCGGCAATTCGGCCGAGCGCTGCCCGTTTTGTGTCGGCATTGGATCAGACTTGCAAAACCGCTCGCGAGCGCGTTTGAAGAACGAGGTCTCGATTTGGCGGCAACGAAAACGGGTTTCACTACGCGCTTGTACGGGGCGTCGCGATGTCAGCAATGGTCTTACTCCTGGCCACCTTGGGATGGGTTCTGCCGATTACGAAGCAAGCGCCATGCCATTTGATTTTTAGGCTGGGGTTCACACTCTGTTTTGCAGCGACAACTCTTTGCCTTGAGCGGCCAGGATCCTGCCTTCGCCGAGACCGAGCGCGCGCCCGTAATCACCTGATCGTGAGCTCTGGGTAGAGGGGCATCGCCTTTATGCGTTCAAGCCGCGAACCTCTTTGTCCGAAGCTGGACAAAAATGTCGGAAGTCGGACCGAAGGGTCGCCGGATCGCACAGAGCATAGGTGACTCGAATTCGCAGCGGGAATCTGGGCTCATACTCGGGAGCAGGGACAGGAGTCGATCGGGGCTAACCTGACGAGAGCCCCTACGGCCTTTTGTTCCCGAGGATTGAGACGGGCCTTACGCGCTTCGCCCTATCGACGCTCGCCAGACAGCTTCGAAATCGGCAGCGGGTACAAAAAAGCCAGCACGTCCATTAGCAAGCTCGCCATGGGCATCTCCTCAACTGCGCTTGCGTGAGGCGGGCACCGTCCCGAGGTGGCGGGAAACCGCCTTGCACTCGCGGAGCATTTTGAATCTGCCGCGACTTTGCTGTCGGCTTTGTCATGTCCGCGACACGGCTGTGCGCCGCCAGGCTTGCGGCTGCGCATTCGATCAAACTGTTGAATGATATTTAGAAATCTCCTGCAGGGCCCATTCCGCGCCGCTGGCACGACTTTTGAAGCTCTCTCGTGAGGCGGCGGCAGCTACCGCCTGGGGCTCATGTTGTGGGTACCATCGCGATCAATGCAGGCAAGGAAGACAACATGTCGGGTCCGCGTCGAGCCGATCTACCCAAAGGCACTGCCTGTGAAAGCCCGACCGGCGTGACTGGCGTGGATACCCGCAGTTCGCCCGACACCGGCCAACGGCCATCGATCGACGAGAAGATGAGATTCGACCCGCATGTTTGCTCATGCCCTCATCGCCTGCCCTCGTGGAAATCGGCGAAAGCGTTGTCGACGGGTACCGCTTCTCGCGTGCCGCGCTACAGACATCCTGAAGAGATGACCGGCCTGAACCCGTTGTGGGGAAAGAGCTTCATTTCCGGCTCGCCGTTCGAAGCTGAAAATGCCGCGTCTCCGACGATTTCGCTCGTCGGTCTTTGGCGGGCAGGCGGCGGTCTGGCCAAGAGGGTTACAAGCTTGCCGGATGGTCAAGTGCCATGCCGCGCGGCCTTAGTTAGTGGTTAGACGGCAGGAGAAGTCCAATGGCGATCAACCCGGTTCCAGATCATGTCCCGCCCGAAATGGTGAGGGACTTCAGCCTGTTCAGGTCGCCAGGCATGCCACCAACGCCCAACGGGGATCCACACGCAGCGGTAGCTTGCGCACATGACGGGCCTCCGATCTTCTATTCGCCATACAACACGCAAGATGGCCGGGGCACCTGGGTCATCACCCGCGCCGCAGACCAGCGTAAGGTGCTGCAGGACGCTGAAACTTTTTCCAGCCATCGCAGCATCTTCTCCTCCGTACTGGGCGAAACCTGGCCGACGATCCCCCTTGAGCTCGATCCACCGGCCCATGGCGCCTTTCGCTCGCTACTTAGTCCGCTGCTTTCGCCCAAGCGGGTGACGGCACTGGAACCGGCTGTCCGTGAGCGAGCGATAACCCTGATCGACGGGATCACCGCATCGGGCACGAGCTGCGACGTCATGAAGGATTTTGCCTTTCCGTTCACTGTCGGCATCTTCCTTCGCTTTCTGGGCTTGCCGGATCAGGGCCTCGATACATTTGTCGGCTGGGCGAAAGATCTGCTCCACGGCAACGATGTGGAACGACCTGTGGCTGCCCGCAAAATTGTGGCTTTTATCGATGAACTTGCAAACAATCGCCGCAAGGATCCGGTCGACGATCTCATGACCTTCATCGTGCAGGCACAGGTTGAGGGCCGGCGGCTAACCGACGACGAAATCCGAGGCATCGGCGTGCTTGTCTTCGTCGCGGGACTTGACACCGTCGCAGCATCTATAGGCTTTGACTTGGCTTATCTTGCGCGAAACCTCAAGGATCAGGAACTGCTGCGCAGCGAACCGGACCGCATCGTGCTCGCAACCGAAGAATTGCTGCGGGCCTATCCGCCCATTCAGTTGATCCGCGTGGCTACGAAAGATATCGACTTCGAGGGCGCGCCGATCCGAAAGGGGGACTATGTTTCCTGCGCCACGATGATTGCAAATCGCGACCCGGAGGAATTCGAATCCCCCAACACGGTCGATCTGGCGCGAGAGCACAACCGCCACGCCGCCTTTGGCTATGGTCCCCACCGTTGCCTTGGCTCACACCTTGCCCGGCGCGAGATTGTCATTGGCCTGGAGGAGTGGCTGGCGCGCCTTCCGACCTTCCGGATCAAGGAAGGTACAGCGCCCATCACCTGTGGCGGCCATGTGTTCGGAATCGAAAATCTGATCCTGGACTGGTCATGACCATGGCCGTCCCGAGCCATGGCAAGACAATGGAGGTCAGCGCTATGCGCATTATCGTCCACAATGCCAAATGCCAGGGTCACGCGCGATGCTCGGCGCAAGCGCCAAGCATTTTCACGCTAGATGATGAGGGATACGTCCTGCGTGGCGATATCAATGTCGCGCAAGGGGACGAACTGCTCGCGTCACGGGCCGTGCGATCCTGCCCCGAACGCGCGCTGGAAGTCGATAGCTCATCGGCCGCCCGGTTCGATCCAGCCGCCATTCAACCAAAAGCTGGGGAAGCTTAGGTGGAATGACGAGGCCCACACCGCAAAGCAACGTGTCCGGCCGCTTGCCTGCCTGCCTCCTCTGCGGCATCGAGGCCTCCATGACTCGCCTTGCTACACGTGAAGTTCGTCTCCGTTCTGGCGTCTTCAGTTGCCGATCGGTTCGTCTTTGGATGCATCTAGAGGCACGAAACGCCTCTTCCAATCTCAGATTTTGCGAGAGAGCGATGAGCCATGCAAAAATCACCGAACTGGGCGACCGCGAGGCGATCCGCGACTGCCTTTATCGGTATTGCCGCGGCGTAGACCGCGCCGATGAGGCTGTGCTGCGCAGTGCGTATTGGCCCGATGCGCATGACAATCACCGCGCCTATTGTGGCTCAGCCGAGGGCTTCATCGAGTTTGCGCTTGGTGTCTTCAACACCGGACCGCGCTTAATCCACCAGATCACGAACGTATTGATCGAATTCATCGACCCGACGGAGGCCTTGGTCGAAAGCTATTTCACCGGGCTGCAACGCGGACCAGACGAAGACGGAGAAGCACGTCAGGTGCTCCTCTGCGGCCGTTACTGCGATCTGTTTCAGAAGAGGGAGGGGGCGTGGCGCATCGCCGAACGCACCGTGGTTTACGATTGGTTCGAAGAGCAGACTCCACCAGCGGTCCCCGAGGCAGAACGGTTCGGCCTACGGCAACCGATCGGAGCAGCGCATCCCAATGACCCGGTTTACGCGCTCAGAAAGCGCCGCAGCTCGTCATCAAACTGAAAATGCAACGCATGTCACCACAATGCCTTCCAAGGCTCCCAAACGGGAGCCGTATCGCGGGAGCGGTCCCGGAAGGCAACACGTCTACCCGGTATGGAAACTTGTAGTCACAGGACGCCTTGCAATACCGAGACCGGTCTTGCGGCTGGCTCGCGTCCAGATCGCTAACGCTGGCTGCGGAGAGGTTCATATGAAGCAGGCAGAACCCGTCGTCATCCATTAAGGGAGCGGCAGGCCGGATCGGCCGTGCGCTAGTTGATATTGATGCCGATGGAGACATCTCTCGACGGTGGACTTCCTGGCAGCGGCGTTCTTGAACTGGCCGGCGGTCTCGGCCATCCGCATCTTGGCCCCGAATGCGATGCTCGCGAGAAGAGGTTTATCGCGCTATACGGCCGCGTCGAAGCGCAGTTTGCGCAAAACGATGTTCTCGTCAACAACGCGGTGATAGCTCGCCAGATCCTTCTCGTGATCGCACAGCGCGAACTGCACATCGAGCGGCAGCATCCGGCGCAACGAACAAGATGATATACGTAGTCGGCGAAGTTCTCGGGTTCGCGTCCGAGATTAGCTTTTGGTGGGAGCGGTAGGTCAGGCCATCGGCGGACCTGGGTCCATCACGCAATCGCCCAGATGAAGTCGGTCAGTTCGACGGAGATTTCGACTCTCCGAGCTTATCCTCCCCGAGCCCTCCCAGAAATTAAGCCCAAGCTGGCAGTCGCGCTCGGACAGGCCGGCATCGAGGATCAGTAGCCCGGCGCGGACGAAGTTGCTCATGCCGACCGTGTTCTCGCCGACGAAGACGTCCCCGTCTCCACGTCGAGGTTCGAGAAGTTGGCGAAGTTTGTAATTTTGAAATTCGCACGCCGCCGTGCCCGGTTTTTCTATTCGTGGACACGATTCGCTTGCTCGGCAATATCGGCACATCGCGCCATCAGCGCTTCGAAAGGCTCCGCGTCTTCCAGAAGAAGCCCGTCGTCGACCATGCGGGCGTAGTCCCCTTCAAGCGCCTTCAGACCATCGCCTGCTGGCACAAGCCGCAGACCGCCGTTGACAGCTGCCGCGTAATCGATGGGCGTTCGATCGGGCGCTTTCTCGGCGAAGAACATGGTCTTGTGGCGCGCCACTGCGTTCGCCAGATCGCGATCAGCAAAGGCGGACGCGGCAAAACCGGTTTCGTCCAATCGCGCGACGTCGTGCCAGTGACGAGCAAAGCGATCGCCGCGCAGGCGCTCCTGCCGGCAGAAGACATGGATGGCCGTCGCCTTCTCCCAGAAGGTTCGCTCCGCATGCATCACGCGCGGACGAGCCGTGGGAAAGGTCACGTCCTCGATCAGGCCAGACGCGTCGCAGGCGATGTCGCGCAAGCTCGCGGGCTCGCCCGTCGATCGTGCTCCGAATTCGAGCATCACGCTCGGCACCACATACCCGGAGCCAGCCGTCGCGGCTTCGTAATCGATGAAGAGCTTCTCGCCTTCGACGTGGATGGCGGCCGCCAAAGCTTCAGCCGCGAGCGCATCTGCAATGATCGGCTGAACGCTTCCTTCAACCCAATTGGGCAGGCGCTTGCGCACCTCGCTGGACCAGCGTTTTTCCTCGCTACGGGACTCCGGCAACGCTTCGCCGTCTTCGCCCACTAAGTCGGGTGCAATCGCCCTGATGTCGTATGTCAGGTCGACGTCCTCGGAAAACCGCCGGATGACTTGATAGGCTTTGGACAGCGACGTGCCGCCCTTGAACACCAGATGTTCGCCGAGCGCCGAGCCGTAAAGGGTGGCGAGCGCCCAGACCACCCACACGTCCTTCTCGAGGAGATGCGCCGGCCGGCCGGACCGATCGGCCGCGACGCCGAGCGCTTCCCGCCGATCCTCGATCGAGAGGTGGAGAAAGGGATCAGCCATGTGCGGCCTTGCCCACGCTGCGCGCCAGCCAGGTCGGAAGCTGCGGCGCTACCGCGACCAACTCGCTGAAGGCACCCGGCGGGAGTTTCCGCTTCAGTGTCTGGAGGGCGGCTTCAGCCTTCTCCGGCCCAAGCCAAGCTAAAGCTCGCACTGCCTCGCCAGCGGGCCGATGCGCCATGGCGAGCTGCCAACGAGGTGCGTGGCGAAGCTCGACGACCTGCTTGCCGAGGCTCATTTTCCGGGTGCGGCCGGAAGTCAGATAGATCGACCGGACCGGCACCTGTGTCGTGAGACCGAGGATGTTCGCGGCAGCGGCCCCACTCGGGACGATGATCTCCCCGCGCTGGCTGGCAAGCGCCTCGACCGCTTGCTCCACGGAGGGAGCCCGGATGCCGAACCTGCTCGTGACCGGAAGGACATAGACGCCGCGACCCGCCCGGATCAACTGCGTCCGTTCTGCTAGACGCGACAATGCCTGATCCACCGCGGCGCGATTCCCGAGGTGAAGCAAGCTCTTAGCTGCGACCGGCGTGCCCTCTGGCAGCCCTTTCGCGTGGGCAAGAATCTGTTCGGTCAACCTTCTCATGGCCATGCTCCTGTCAGAAAAATATGTGATTTTCTGACAGTTTTCAAGGCGGACAGTGTAAGTAGGTGAGTTCTCCGGTTTTTCCGGCGCATGGAGTCTGAGGATGAACGGGCAGCATGGCTACAGGACCGAAGACATGCAGAAGTCGAGACGCAAGCGGCTGAGGAAGCCCTGTGAGGGGATTAGGCTCGTGCGCTGGCGCACCAAGAGGTCGCGCGTGCGGAAGATCATCGACCGCGCCTATTGCTCCTCGGTTTTGACAGCCACGAAGCGCATTGTCGTCTGGAGGCCACTTCCGTGATCGCCTCCTTTACAAATGGTTTCACATAGGCCGGCGGCAGGAGCCGAGCGGCATGCCCGAGCAGGGCTGTCCGGCGAGAAACGGCAGCAACTGCGCGCGACAGCTTCTTGCAACCTTCCGGTTACTCACCGCGCCGTGAACCTGGAAGACCCGCTTTGCGAGATCGAATCCAATGATGGCACCTCGTTCCATGGGTGCCCTCTCTGTCTTGGTCGATTCTGGCAATCACTAAGCTGGCACATCGCCATGGCGTCGGGAGGGGGCTCCATGAGATTTTGACAACTTGCTTCTTTCCGGCCTCTGCGGCCGACGTCTCACTCATCGCCACCCGACATCTACTGTCGCCTTTGTCAGGTCCGCCACACAAGTCTATTTAGCCAATTTAATATTTTTGCCAAATGTTAAATAGCTGAAAAGCAAACATAAAATTTCTTCTTCGATCCAACCGGCCAAATTGGCACGAGTTTTGAGACGATCTGGGCGAGGCGCCGTGTTCTGCCGACCGGACTTCAAGTCGCGGATAGCCGCTATGGAATGGAAAGAAGGAAGGAAAGCAACATGTCAGGTCTGCGTCAGATCGCATTCTACGGAAAGGGAGGCATTGGCAAGTCCACCACCTCTCAAAATACGCTCGCCGCTCTGGTCGACCTCGGACAGAAGATCCTCATCGTCGGCTGTGACCCCAAAGCCGACTCTACCCGCCTGATCCTGAACGCAAAGGCGCAGGATACTGTTCTGCATCTCGCCGCCGAGGAAGGTTCTGTGGAGGACCTCGAACTCGAGGACGTGCTCAAGATCGGCTACAAAGACATCAAGTGCGTGGAGTCCGGTGGCCCCGAGCCGGGTGTCGGCTGCGCCGGCCGCGGCGTCATCACCTCGATCAACTTCCTCGAGGAGAACGGCGCCTATGACAATGTCGACTATGTCTCTTACGACGTGCTGGGCGACGTGGTGTGCGGCGGCTTCGCGATGCCGATCCGCGAAAACAAGGCCCAGGAAATCTACATCGTCATGTCCGGCGAGATGATGGCGCTCTATGCCGCCAACAACATCGCCAAGGGTATCCTGAAATACGCCCATTCGGGCGGCGTGCGGCTCGGCGGGCTGATCTGCAACGAGCGCCAGACCGACCGCGAGCTCGACCTCTCCGAAGCGCTGGCCGCCAGGCTCAATTCCAAGCTCATCCATTTCGTGCCGCGCGACAACATCGTCCAGCACGCCGAACTGAGGAAGATGACGGTAATCCAGTATGCGCCGGACTCCAAACAGGCAGGGGAGTACCGCGCCTTGGCCCAGAAGATCCATCTCAATTCGGGCCAGGGCACCATCCCGACCCCAATCACCATGGAGGAGCTCGAGGACATGCTGCTCGACTTCGGCATCATGAAGAGCGACGAGCAAATGCTTGCCGAGCTTCAGGCCAAGGAAGCGAAACTGTCCGTCGCTCAGTAACCCCGCTACCAACAGGGGCGCCGACCATGACCTGGCGCCCCTTTCTGCGAAACAAGGCCTCGTTGGCGAGGCGTTACCCGAACCTTGAAAGGGGCAGGTCCCATGGGCCTCGACTATGAGAATGACGGCGCTTTGCATGCGAAGCTTATCGAAGACGTGCTGTCGCAATATCCAGACAAGGCGGCGAAGCGTCGCAAGAAGCACCTCGGTGTCGCAATGAGCAAGGACGAGGCCACAGCGGAGGACAAGGGCCTTTCCGAATGCAACGTCAAATCGAACATCAAATCCATTCCGGGCGTGATGACAATTCGCGGCTGCGCCTATGCCGGCTCCAAGGGCGTGGTCTGGGGTCCGGTCAAGGACATGGTCCACGTCTCGCACGGGCCGGTCGGCTGTGGGCAATATTCCTGGTCGCAACGCCGCAACTATTACGTCGGCACGACGGGGATCGACACGTTCGTGACAATGCAGTTCACCTCCGACTTCCAGGAGAAGGACATCGTTTTCGGCGGCGACAAGAAGCTGGAAAAGATCATCGACGAGATCGAGGACCTGTTTCCGCTCAATGGCGGCATCTCGGTGCAGTCCGAATGCCCGATCGGCCTGATCGGGGACGATATCGAGGCAGTGTCGCGCAAGAAAACCAAGGAGCACGGAAAGACGATTGTACCGGTGCGCTGCGAAGGTTTCCGCGGCGTTTCACAATCGCTCGGCCACCACATTGCAAATGATGCGATCCGCGATTGGGTCTTCGGCAAGGAAGATGTCGAGTTCGAGTCCGGCCCATACGACGTCAACGTCGTCGGCGACTACAACATTGGCGGCGATGCCTGGGCCTCGCGAATCCTGCTCGAGGAGATTGGCCTTCGGGTGGTCGGCAACTGGTCGGGCGACGCCACGCTCGCCGAGATAGAGCGCGCGCCCAAGGCCAAGCTCAATTTGATCCACTGCTACCGCTCGATGAATTACATCTGCCGGCACATGGAGGAAAAGTACGGGATCGCCTGGATGGAATATAACTTCTTCGGCCCCTCCCAGATCGAAACTTCCCTGCGCAACATCGCCAAGCATTTCGGCCCGGAAATCGAGAAGAAGACCGAAAAGGTCATAGCCAAATACCGGCCCTTGGTCGATGCCGTCATCGCCAAGTACCGACCGCGCCTCGAAGGCAGGACGGTGATGCTCTATGTCGGCGGCTTGCGCCCACGCCACGTCATCACTGCTTACGAGGACCTCGGCATGGTGATCGTTGGTACCGGCTACGAATTCGCCCACAACGACGACTATCAGCGCACCCGCCATTACGTGAAAAATGGCACGCTCGTCTATGACGACGTCACGGGTTACGAGCTGGAGAAGTTCATCGAAGGCATCCGCCCTGATCTCGTTGGCTCCGGTATCAAGGAGAAGTACCCGGTCCAGAAGATGGGCATCCCGTTCCGCCAGATGCACTCTTGGGACTATTCCGGCCCGTATCACGGCTATGACGGCTTCGCCATTTTCGCCCGCGACATGGATCTCGCCATCAACAACCCGGTCTGGGACCTCTACCGCGCGCCGTGGAAGAAGATGAAGGACGCGCCGCCCACGGCGCTCGCCGCGGAATGAGGACTGGCCTCCCTGCCAGGCAGGGAGGCCGACAAATGCTTGGGGCGCGCTCGATCCGAGGCAGGCCCTTAACGTCTTGATGTCCCTGTGCTGCCGCTTGGCGCGGCCAGATGGAAAGGTGACCACCATGCCGCAATCGGCCGAAAAAGTTCTCGACCATGCCCCCCTGTTCCGCGAGCCGGAATACAAACATATGCTTGCCGAGAAGAAACTGAATTTCGAATGTCCGCACCCTGATCAGATCGTCGCCGATCAACGCGAATTGACCAAGACTTGGGAATACCGCGAAAAGAACCTCGCTCGCGAGGCGCTTGTCATAAACCCCGCCAAGGCATGCCAGCCGCTCGGCGCGGTATTCGCGGCCGCGGGGTTCGAACGGACCATGTCTTTCGTCCACGGTAGCCAGGGCTGCGTTGCCTACTACCGCTCGCATCTGTCGCGACATTTCAAGGAGCCGTCGTCAGCGGTTTCCTCCTCGATGACCGAGGACGCGGCGGTGTTTGGCGGCCTAAAGAACATGGTTGACGGGCTCGCCAATACCTACAAGCTCTACGACCCCAAGATGATCGCCGTCTCGACCACCTGCATGGCTGAAGTCATTGGCGACGACCTGCGCAGCTTCATCGAGAACGCCAAAAACGAAGGCTCGGTCCCGGGCGACTTCGACGTGCCTTTCGCTCATACGCCTGCCTTCGTCGGCAGCCATGTCGATGGCTATGACGGCATGGTCAAGGGTGTGCTGGAGCATTTCTGGAAGGGCAGCGAGCGCTCGCAAATAGATGGCACCATCAACATCATTCCAGGCTTCGACGGATTCTGCGTCGGAAACAACCGGGAACTCAAGCGCCTCCTCGACCTGATGGGTATCACCTATACCTTCATTCAGGACGCTTCCGACCAGTTCGACACACCGTCGGACGGCGAATACCGCATGTATGACGGCGGCACAAAGATCGCAGACGTGAAAGGGGCACTCAACGCGGAGGCGACGCTGTCGCTGCAGCATTACAACACCCGAAAGACGCTGGAATATTGCGGCGAGGTCGGGCAGGCGACGGCGTCCTTCCGCTATCCACTAGGTGTCCAGGCGACCGACGAGTTACTGATGAAGGTCTCGGCGATTTCCGGCAAGCAGATTCCCGAGACCATCCGGATGGAGCGCGGCCGACTGGTTGACGCGATGGCCGACAGCCAGTCATGGCTGCACGGTAAGAAGTACGCAATCTATGGGGATCCGGACTTCGTGTACGCCATGGCCCGCTTCGTCATGGAGACCGGCGGCGAGCCGACACATTGCCTCGCGACCAACGGCACATCGGCCTGGGAGGCCGAGATGAAGGAATTGCTTGCATCCTTGCCCTTCGGCCAGGATGCGCAGGTCTGGGCGGGCAAGGATCTCTGGGCAATGCGCTCGCTGCTCTATACAGAGCCGGTGGACCTGCTGATCGGCAATTCCTACGGCAAGTATCTGGAGCGCGATACCGGCACGCCGCTGATCCGGCTGACGTTTCCAATCTTCGATCGGCACCATCACCATCGCTTTGCGCTCATGGGCTACCAGGGCGGTTTACGCGTGCTGACCACGATCCTCGACAAGATATTCGACAAGCTCGATCGGGAGACGAGCGAGATTGGCGTGACGGATTATTCCTATGACCTCACCCGCTAAGAGCCGGTGCCGGCTTTTCGCCGTGGCCGCCCCGCCCAATGATTTCGGAGATTGACGCAATGACCTCGCTCAGTGCCAAGATCCAGGACGTTTTCGACGAGCCCGCATGCGATAAAAACCGCGGCAAGGATGCCAAGGCGCGCAAGGAGGGCTGCTCGAAGCCGCTGACCCCTGGGGCGGCAGCCGGCGGCTGCGCCTTTGACGGCGCCAAGATCGTCCTGCAGCCGATCACCGACGTTGCGCACCTGGTCCATGCGCCGCTCGCCTGCGAGGGGAATTCCTGGGACAACAGAGGCGCAGCTTCGTCCGGGCCAACCCTGTGGCGGACAAGCTTCACGACCGACCTCACCGAACTCGACGTCGTGATGGGGCATGGCGAGCGGAAGCTGTTCAAGGCGATCCGCGAGATCAAGGAAACATACGCTCCACCGGCAGTCTTCGTCTATTCGACCTGCGTGACGGCGCTGATCGGCGACGACATCGAGGCCGTGTGCAAACGCGCGGCCGAAAAATTCGGTCTGGTCGTGGTGCCGATCAATGCGCCGGGCTTGGCCGGCTCCAAGAACCTCGGGAACAAACTCGCCGCCGAAGCGCTGCTCGATCATGTCATCGGCACGGTGGAACCAGACGACGCCGGGCCCTGCGACATCAACATCCTTGGCGAATTCAACCTCTCCGGCGAATTTTGGCTGGTGAAGCCGCTGCTTGATCGGCTCGGCATCCGGGTCCGCGCCTGCATTCCGGGCGATGCGCGTTACATCGACGTTGCATCCGCGCACCGCGCCCGTGCGGCTATGATGGTGTGCTCGAGCGCGCTCATCAATCTAGCCCGCAAAATGGAGGAGCGCTGGGACATCCCGTTCTTCGAGGGGTCCTTCTACGGGATAACCGATACTTCGGAAGCACTTCGCAACCTTGCTGAGCTGCTAGTGAGGAAGGGCGCCGATGCGGACATCCTCGATCGCACAGAGAGGCTGATTGCTGAGCAGGAGGCGATTGCGTGGAAGAAGCTCGAGGCCTACCGCCGGCGGCTTCAAGGCAAGCGCGTGCTGCTCAACACAGGCGGTGTGAAGTCCTGGTCGGTCGTCAACGCGCTGATGGAGATCGGCATGGAGATCGTCGGCACCTCGGTCAAGAAATCGACCGTCGAAGACAAGGAGCGGATCAAACGGATCCTCAAGGACGAAAACCACATGTTCGAGCAAATGGCAGCGCGCGATCTTTACGCCATGCTCTCAAACCACAAGGCCGACATCATGCTGTCGGGCGGGCGCACGCAATTCATCGCGCTGAAGGCGAAGACACCCTGGCTCGATATCAACCAGGAGCGCCAACATCCTTATGCCGGCTATGACGGCATGGTTGAACTTGTACGGCAGATCGACCTCGCCATTCACAACCCGATCTGGGGCCAGGTGCGGGAGCCGGCGCCGTGGGATTGCCAGCCTGCCGTGAAGGACGATCTGGCGAGCACCAAAAACCGGACCGCGACTGTGAACGCTCTCGATGAATTCGCCGGCGCGACGGCTCAGCGCTTCGGCGAGCGTTGAGGAAATCCGATGGTCCGCATCCTTCGCAATACCAAATCAGCGGCGGTCAACCCGCTGAAGTCGTCACAGCCGCTGGGTGCCGCCTTCGCTTTTCTTGGAGTCGACGGTGCGATGCCCCTATTCCACGGCAGCCAAGGCTGCACCAGCTTCGCGCTCGTGCTCTTCGTGCGTCATTTCAAGGAAGCGATCCCCTTGCAGACAACGGCGATGGACGAGGTGGCCACCATACTCGGCGGAGCGGACCATCTGGAAGAGGCGATCCTCAACCTCAAAACCCGCACTAAGCCAAAGCTGATAGGAGTGTGCACGACCGCGCTGGTGGAGACCCGTGGCGAAGATTGCGCGAGTGATATCGCCAACGTGAAGCTGCAGCACGTGGAAGAGCTCGCGGGTACAGAGGTTGTGCTGGTCAACACGCCCGATTTTGGCGGCGCAATCGAAGAAGGCTGGGCCAAAGCTGTCGCGGCGATGATCGAAGGCATTACACGGTCGGGCGCGCGGACCCGGCAGCCGAGCAAGATCGCAATCCTGCCCGGATGCAACCTCACTGTCGCTGACCTCGAGCACTTGCGTGACATGGTTGAAAGTTTTGGGCTCAAGCCCGTTATTCTGCCGGACGTCTCCGGCTCGCTCGACGGCACGGTTCCTGACCGCTGGGTAACGACTACCTATGGCGGCACCAGCGTCGAAGAAATCCGCGAGCTTGGCACGGCCGCGCAATGCATCGCCATCGGCGAGCACATGCGCCACCCGGCGAAAATGCTGCACGGGCTGACCGGCGTGCCTTACGTGGTGTTGCAGTCGCTGACCGGATTGAAGGCTGTCGACCGGTTCGTCTCGCTGCTGTCGGCGGTTTCGGGCGCTGCGGTGCCGGCCCGGGTGCGCCGTCGCCGGGCGCAATTGCAGGATGCGCTGCTCGACGGACATTTTCATTTCGGAGGCAAGAAAATTGCGATCGCTGCCGAACCAGACCAACTCTATCAACTCGCAACGTTCTTCGCCGGCATGGGCTCCAAAATCGCGGCGGCGGTCACCACGACCGATATGTCGAAGATTCTGGAAGAAGTACCGGCGGAGTGGGTTCAGATCGGCGATCTCGGCGATTTGGAAGCTCTTGCCGCGGGCGCGGATCTTCTCGTTACTCACTCCCACGGTTGCCAGGCTTCGCAACGCCTTGGCATTCCGCTCATGCGCGTCGGCTTCCCCATCTTCGACCGGCTCGGCAGCCAGCACAAGCTCACAATCCTCTATAAGGGGACCCGCGAGCTGATCTTCGAGGTTGCCAACATCTTCCAGGCCAATCAGCACGCGCCGACGCCTGAGGCGCTTGATCCATTCCGGAAACGAGAAATGCCAGATGAGCTCCGTTCGTCGCCTCTCACTCGTCACTGACGAGGTTCGCGCACCGATGCCAGAACGACGAGCAGGCGCATTGCGCGTAGCCATCGCCACGCAAGACATGAAGAATCTCAACGCCCATTTCGGGTCGGCCAAGCGCTTTGCTGTCTACGACGTCACGCGCGAGGAGTGGCATCTCGTGGAAGCCGTGGCCTTCGATGACGTTTCCGATGAAAGTGGGGAGCATCGGACCGAAGGCGATGACCGCATCACGCCAAAGGTGGAGGCGCTGAAGGGCTGCCAGCTGCTGTTTTGTCTGGCCATCGGCGGGCCTTCGGCAGCTAAGGTTGTTTCTGCCAAAATCCATCCGATCAAGGTGCCGCAGCCACAAACGATCCAAGCGGTGCTGTTGCGCACGCAGATGATGCTGAGGACATGTCCTCCGCCCTGGCTGCGCAAGGTGCTGGCCGACGCTGGTGTCGCCGAAAAGAACCCCTCCTTCGAGGACGAGGACTGAAACGAGGAAGAGCAAAATGTTTGAAGTCGCCATCACCCCTGCTGTCAACGATGACGAGGCGGCCCTTGCCAGCCCGTTCGTCAAATGCCTCGTGCGACTGATCCGTGCACAAGATTCCCACGGGTCCTGGGACGGCAAAGCGGACGCCGAGCTGCTGGCCGACTTCATCGTCAGCAAGGAACAGCGCCGTGCGATTCCAATCATCGGCGATCCCGATCCGGACGTGCTGTGGAGACTCGACAAGTTTTACACTGCCGTCGCCCTTGCGATCGAGGAGCGCTCCAGCCTGATGGCATCGCCGATGATCGAAATGAGTCATGAGGGCTTCGGGCGCGTGCTGTTCACCGCCGGGCGGCTGGTTGTTCTGTCCAAGACCCTGCGCGACGTCCATCGGTTCGGCTTCGAGACGTTCTGCAAACTCGCCGCGGCCGGTACGAAACTGGTCGACGACGCCATGGCAGTCATCGAGGCCTATCCCGGGGTGGCACGAGCATGAAACCGATTGTCGAGCAAGCGGATCATGTCAGACCTGACGAGCCGCGATTCCACCACGCAGCCGACGCGGTCGAGGCCAAATTTGATTCTAGGGGTAGCGCTGATGAAGCCACTAGTGCTGATCTGTTCGGACGATCCGGATTTCTATCTGACGTATAGCCACATTCTGGAAGCGGACGGCTTCTCGAGTGAGCCGGCAGGCTGCGTGAAGGAAGCATGTGAATTGGCCGACCAATGGGAATTCCAGGCCGTGGTGCTGAAATACGGGCCAGCAAGCGCGACGGGACCCACAATCTGCGCCCGCATCAAGGGGGTGCCACGGACCGCCGACTTGCCCGTTATTGCCCTGATCGCGCCGGGCGACGACAACCAGCACCTCGATCTCCTGAAGGCGGACATTGACGAGACCTTTGTGTGGCCGTTCGCCCCGTCCAAGCTTCTCGACTGTCTACGAAAGAGGCTGGCGCTGCCGAAGCCGGGTTCAAACGGGGTTGAAAACGGCGGTTCGCTCTCTTTTGGCAGCGTTGAGATGAAACTCGATGCCCGCCGGGTTTGCTGCAATGGCAAGGAGATCCATCTCGGACCAATAGAGTTCAACCTGCTGCGGCATTTGCTCGAGACCCCGGGCAAGGTCTTCAGCCGGGACGAACTGATCGCCGCTGCCTGGCCGCCCAATATTCATGTCGGTGAACGCACAGTCGATGTTCACATCAGTCGGCTTAGAAGGGCGCTGGAGCCCTCGACCGATATCGTCATCCGAACCGTCAGGTCGTCCGGCTACTCGCTTGAGAAGCTGGACGGCTGAATCAAGTGCCGGTGTGGTGCCACTCCCTTTTTCTCGCGCTGTGAGCCGCTCTTGCGGCCTGAAACGCCGCCCTCAACGAATACTCAGGAAGAAGCAGGCAATGAGTTTTAACAGCGTGCTATGTGCGACGGGCGCTGACCATTCCGATCAGGACGTCAGAACTGCTGCCGGCTTGTGTGCGGAAATCGGCGCTCATCTTTCCGTACTGATTATACCCCCTCCGGCGCTCCTTATGTCGCATCAGCGGATCGGAGATGGTGTCCCCGAGTGGCCAGTAGGACGTGGACAGGCAATTGCCAGATTGAACGATCGGTTTCGGCATATCGATCGATTTACACAGAACGCGGTCAGACTGGAAAATCACTCCAGCGATACCCAGCAACTGCTGGAATCTATGTCGCTCGCCTATGACGTTGACACCGTCTATTGCGACCCGGCCAGCCTGGGTAAAGTGGTACGACAGCGGGCGATCTGCGCCGACCTCACGATCACCGGACCGGGGCTCCTCAACGACGAGAATCTCGGACCTCCTGTGGTCAACGGCTGCTTGTTCGACACGGGAAAGCCGATGCTCGTTGTGCCGAAGGGGGCTGAGGCGACGCTGTGGCCACGGCGCGTCCTGGTCGGCTGGGATTCGCGGGTCGAGGCGTCCCGTGCGGTTCGCGAAGCGCTGGGTCTGCTATGCGTTGCTGAGGAAGTTCGTGTCGCCCTGATCGATCCAAAGGCCAACTATAACGGGAACGGGGCGGAGGCTGGAGCCGACATCGCTGCCTATCTCACCCGGCACGGTGCTCGGGTGTCGGTTGACCTACTGCCAAGTGCCGGCAAATCGGCGGCCACGGTTCTTGCGCAGCACGCAACCGACATTTCCGCCGACATGATAGTCATGGGCGCCTATGGCAGCCGTGGGCTGCGTGAGCGGCTCTTTGGCGCTGTGACCAGATGGATCTTTGACAAGCCGACATTGCCGCTGTTTTTGGCTCGATGACGGTTTCCGAAGCCGTGCCGATGCTGTTCGGAGCTTCACTGTGCCTGTGACATTCGCAATGCCCAATGCGGATCGCTGCGACCATCCCGCTGAGTTGAAAACACTCCCAGAGGAGCAAGATAAGTGGCGTTCTTTTGCGTTGGTCTCGGTGCTGGCCCATCCAATTGAGCCTTGCGTGGAAGATACTCGAAGAGATTGCGCAAGGGGGCTGTTCCTTGATCGGCAGGTCGATTTCCGCTGGCACCCAGGCAGCGCAATGGATGAGGCCAAGCGGCCCTTTCGAACAATATCGTCACCGACGCGGGCTGCTTAATCTGCTGTGCGCCGCCTGCTCGACCTGGCGCGCCGAAAATCTCGCGCCAGTGGCGAAAGCACGTCGATTGGTGCCGGGCTGGCACTGCTGCCGGCCCAGGACGGCCGGCACTTCCGAGGCCAGCCGGAGAGAGCGGCCTGTCGGTCGAGAACGCGGCGATCGTGCTCGCCAATCTCATCGACAATTCCGCGAGGCATGGCGCCACGCTGGTTTCAATCACAGCGGCGATGGACGGCCAGGCCATTGTCCTGGTGAGCGACGAAGGCGCCGGTATTTCGCCCAGCAACCGGACCCGCATTTTCGAGCCATCTTCACTACACGCCGCGATTTCGGCGGCACCGGCCTGCCTGCCTCGGCATCATGCTGGCCCTCCTGAGAGCGCATGATGGCATGACCCGCCTGGTTGAGCGCGCTACGCGCTTCGAGATCATCCTGCCGGTTGTTTGAATGGAGCACGAACTTTTCCGAAAACCGGCTTTCGGATCATGCTCTAGAACCGGAGAAGCGAAAAAATGCTCTACGACATCGCCATCATCGGCGGAGCCATCGTCGGCTCCTCGATCGCCTACTCTCTACGCGACGAAGGGTTTTCCGGCTCGATCGCGCTGGTCGAGCGCGACCCGCAATTTGCCCATGCGGCAACGACGCTGTCCTGCGCTTCGATCCGCCAGCAGTTTTCGATTCCCGAAAACATCCGCCTATCGCAGTTCACGCTGAAGCTGTTCCGGCGGCTGACGGAAGAGTTTGAGGCCGATGCCGACATCGGCTTTCGCGAAGGCGGCTATCTCATCCTTGCCCGCGAGAATGGGCTGCCGATCCTCAAGGCCAACCACGAGACGCAGATCGCCGAGGGCGCCGACATCGTCCTTGAGGATGCCGAGGCGCTCGTCCGCCGCTTTCCGTGGCTGTCGGCCGAAGGGCATCACCGCGGGCGCCTATGGCCGCAGCGAGGGCTGGTTCGACGCGCATGCGATGCTGATGCTGTTTCGCAAGGCTCTGCGGGAGAAGAAGATCGATTTCGTCACCGCTGATGTGACCGGCATCGAGCGGCAGGGCGACCGCGTCACCAGCGTCAACCTGGACAATGGCGAGCGGCTCGAGGCCGGCATCGTCGTCAACGCCGCCGGGTCGAATGCCGGCAAGGTTTCTGCAATGGCCGGACTGGGACTGCCGGTGGAACCGCGCAAGCGCAATGTCTTCATCTTCGAGGCGCGCGAGAAATATGCCGACATGCCGCTGCTGGTCGATCCGAGCGGCATTTATGTCAGGCTGGAAGGCTCGGTCTACATCACCGGCGGCGCTGAGCCGGAAGAGGACGACGGGCCCGCCGATCCCACCGATTTCGAGCCCGACTGGCCGCTGTTCGAAGAGGTAATCTGGCCGGTGGTAGCCACCCGCATTCCCGCCTTCGAAGCCATTAAGCCGACGCGCGCGTGGGCCGGCCATTACGACTACAACACGCTCGACCAGAACGCGGTGATCGGGCCGCATCCGCAGGTCAGGAATTTCCTCTTCGCCAACGGTTTTTCCGGCCACGGCCTGCAGCAGGCGCCCGCGGTCGGCAAGGCGCTGTCGGAGCTCATCGTGCATGGCTGCTATCGCACGATCGATTGCACAGCGTTCGGATATGAGCGCGTCGCGGAGGGGCGGGCGTTCAGGGAATTTGAATGTGATCTAACACTGGCGGGACAGCACCCCCTCTGCCCTGCAGCATGATGCTGGGGAATGGGAACGCACCATGCTTGGGCACGAGGGCCCCGAGCCGACGCACATCGCGCCAATCGGCGTCGTCACGTTCGAGATTCAGCACCGGCTGCTCGGCGCTTTTACGCTCGCATATGCGCCGGCATGCCGCTCGCCGTCGATGACGCATTTGCCGACGAGGGCTGCTCGTTCCACGAAAAAGCGATAAGCGCGAGATTAATGGGCAACCTCGTCGGGGCCGAAAAGAGCGCTAAACCAGGTTGCTAGATCAATCCAGGGTGCCGCGTCGCCTCTCTCTGAAGCTATTCGAACGACCGCCGCCAGATAGCCGGTAAAAGCCTTCAGTCTTAGGGCGCGTTGCTCTGAGAGGTAGTCAATAGCGTCAAGCCGCTGGTGAACGGCAGCGAGCATATGTTGCACCAAAAGCAGGGAGGATGGGCAAGGGCAATCACTCTTACTCGCGAGGCGCCTGCACTCGCTGCAAAGCGGCGGAATATCCTCCAAGGCTAGGTCGCCGGAAAGACGTTGTACGAGATTGTCAGTGGCGTTCCACAAATTCGCTCGCATGCAGTACGGAGTGCAGCGTGACGCCATGTTGGGCTAGCAGGGCCGTAGCTCCCTCGTCACGGTCCACGAGGCAAGCAGCGTCACCCACAATGCCGCCGACGCGGCGAACCTCTTCAATCGCCTTCAATATCGACTTGCCGCTTGTGGCAACGTCGTCGACGATCAGGACCACTTTTCCCTGAAGATCTTCTTTAGGCCCAAGACCTTCAATCACATCCCTTGTGCCATGGGCCTTTGGAGCCTTGCGAACGAAGATCGTGTTTATGGGATTGTTCATCACCGAGCTGACAGCCGCCATCGATCCGATTACTGGGACCGCTCCCATTTCAAGTCCGCCGACATACTCTGCTTTCACTTGCTTAGCTATTTTTAGGAACTCAAGAGCGGCAAGTTGCGCGCCTCGCGCCACCATCATGGTAGGCTTCATATTGAAATAGATGTCGCTCTCTATGCCCGACGAGAGCGTGTAGCGTCCGAATCGAAAAGAGCGCTCACGGACAATCTCGCGGAGTTCGTCCTTGTCGTGTTGGCCGGAATCAACTGGTCTGAATTTCGCCAGTGCCGCCATAGATCAGACCTCGCCCCTAGGGAAAATTTGGGTGCGGCATGCACCTAGTCACTACCGCTATGTGGCTTATGCAAGTGTTCGCGGGGTGTGTCAATTAATGTCAATACCGGTGCGACCGTTTCGCGCAGATTTTTCCATTATCGTTATTGGGTGCCGAAAGCGTGATCACGGGCCTCGCCACGGCTGGGTAGCCTTGGCTACCCTTGCCCGATCTCGGCCAGGCACGGGTTTTCTCGACGCGGGCCGTGTCTCTTTGAGCATTTGGGCGCTTTCATCCTCGTCCCCTCGAGTTCCCCCTCGCTCGGCTCCGTTGCGCCAGCTTCTTAACCAGCTTGCACAGTGAGGCGAGCGTTTCGGCCGCCATGTCGGCCCCCTTGTGATGACGATCGGGCAAGGCCGCGCTTTTCGTGCAACCTCCTCGTAAGGCGGTAAAGTTCGAGCCGGCGAGAATTTCGTTCATCAGCACCGCGGCGCAACATTTGGCTCGCTTCGTCTGACGACCGATCAGCAGGTCCAACCTCGATTGGCCCGAAATTGTCTTTTTTTGGATCAGCGCCTGGTTGTTCCTGCGTTCGCGGCCCAGCCCGTCAACACCTTCGCCTTCCCAAAATATCTTCTTCCCGACCCGCCTGGGGCAGCCTCGACAAAGCTGCGGATCGAATGCGTCTCGCTGGTCACACGAGCACCGTCAGGCTCGTGGTGCTGCAGGATGTGGCACACGGCCTCGACATAGCGGTGACCGCCTTTAGCTGGCTTCTGCGTCTCAAAATCCGGATCTCGTCTCAATCTTCCGCAAGACGGGAGAGACCTCCTGGGACCCCGGCTTCCGAAGGCGCCTTTTCAGATTCCGGCCGCGAGAAGGGCAAGAGCCTTTTACCGCGCCACAGTCCGTGAACCTGGGTTGCTGGCCTAAGAGAAAATTCCGATGCGGAGCTTGCCCGATTAGCTAGCGGCTCATGGCAAGAGGACGGCGACGCGGCAAATCGGCCACCGGCGCAAGATTTCCCCCTCATTGTCGGATACCCGACAGGATCACAGACCCGCTAAACGTTGCTTCCATGAAAGTTTCCTTCTGGCACGTTTGATGCGGGGGATCTTCCGAAAAACATCAGCGGATGCCCTCCTATGAGCAGGCTCAATGTCGCCGCATTGGAGACCGCGCCCTCGCCGATCCCCAAGTCGGTCAAAGGTCGGCGTATCATTGTGGAGGCGGGCGACTTGCCGATTGAAACACGGAACAAGACTCGAAAGCATTTCGCTGACCGAGACGCGATCATGGAAGCGGGCGGAGATACGTCGATCCCGTCCACGCCCACAAGTCGTGGAGATGAGTGTCGATCGCATGACTTGGCCGGGATCCATGGGTTTCATCCCGACCATACGAAAGCTGGGACAAAATCCAGCAAATCCAGCGGCACCGAAGCCGAGATCGTCCGCGTGGAGACTGAAGCCGATGGCCAGAGCCGATATTCCTCGCGAACATCGCCTAGTTGGGAAGCACTTAAAGGAGCAAGACAAGTGGAGCTCTCTTGCATTGGAGTGGGAGCTGGGCCGTCGAATTTGAGCCTGGCGTGCCAGATGCACGAGCAAATTGGGCAAGGCGCACTGTTCCTGGATCGGCAAGTCGACTTCCGCTGGCACCCAGGCAGCGCATTCGATTCCTCGGAGCTCCAGGTCAGCCACTTCAAGGATTTGGTCACGCTGGTGAACCCGCGATCAGCCTACACTTTCGTGAACTACCTGCATGAGAACGGGCGTCTGTACCACTTCCTGAATGCACAGTTCGAAGCCGTGCTCAGAGCTGAGTTCGAGCAATACCTGAACTGGGCCTTCCACAGGAACCCGCTTGTCCGCGGCGGCGAGACCGTGCGCGAAATCCGCTTTGACGGCGAGTTTCGGGTGCGCACCGATAACGCGGTTCTCGGTGCCAGAAACGTCGTGGTCGGCATTGGCAAGCAGCCGCATATTCCGCCTCAGTTTCAGGGCTGGACTGGACGCAACCTGTTCCACTCATCTGAATTGCTGCACATTCATCCTGAGGTGCACAATAGCCATGTCTGCGTGGTCGGCGGAGGACAGTCCGGAGCCGAGGTGCTGTTGCATCTTGTTGGCCTGCCAAAAGGACGGCGGCCTGTCTCGATAACCTGGGTCTCACAGCGCGAAAACTACCTTCCCATCGACAACAGCCCGTTCACAAACGAGTTGTTCATGCCCTGCTTTTCGGATCGTTTCGCGGCAATGAGCGAGTCGCAGCGCAAGCTGTTCCTGCGGCGCTTCGTGCTTGCTTCGGACGGCGTTTCGGAAAGCACGTTGCGCGCGATCTATCAGGCGCTATACCGCCACGCGTTTCTAGAGCCAAACCGATGCGACATCACACTGCGGCCGGGCTGCACTGTCTCGCACTGCATCAACGCCGGCGCGGGCCACAGACTCACCCTACAGCACGGCATGGAGGTGGTCGAAGAAGTCACGGCCGACATCGTCATCCTGGCCACCGGTTACGAGAACGCGGAGCCAGGCTTCTTGGAACCGATGGCGAACCGGCTTGAAAAGATCGACAACGAATTGGCTATTCGCCAAGATTTTTCGGTGTGCTGGGACGGACCGCGTGACAGCCGCATCTTCGTACAGAACGCGAGCCTAGGACAGCGTGGGCTGGCTGATCCGAATCTAAGCCTGCTGGCCTGGCGAGCGCGTCGCATCCTCGACAGCCTTCTGGGGCGCGCGCCGCGTGCCAACCCCGAGCATCCCGGCTTCATCGGCCCTACCTCAGTCGAGTGCTGGTCCGACACCGTCGCAGAAGAAATGGGCAGCGGGATATGACCGGGAGACTGCGGATCATTGGCGGCGGCATCCAAGGAATGATTCCGCCTTCACTGCAGCGGAGGCTGGAGACGCGACCCACTTAGCGTCGCCCATATGCCGTGGAGTACTGTTTCCGTCGACCGACCAACCTGACCAGCGCCCGATTGCCCTAACCGAAATGTTCGCCAACCAGTCTTTCCAACAGGAGTTCGCATGTTGACTGATGCACAAAAAGAAAAGTGGCAGAAAGACGGATATGTAAGGATCGAAAGCTTCTTCTATCCCGCGGCTGTGGAGCGTATTTCCAGCTTTGTCGATGATATTTCAGGCTGGGACGTCAGCGATGACAAATGGATGCTGTGGTTCGAGAAGACGACGGACAATCGAAAGATCACCTCTAAGGTCGAGAATTTTCTCGACTTCCATGATCCATTGCGTGATCTGCTCCTCGCCGATCAGCGCATTAACTCTGCGGTCGAGGAGCTGCTTGACGAAGGCTCGCGCAGGCTCAAGGAGTTGCTGATTTTCCACTATCCCGACAGCGGCGGCTATCGCCCGCATCAGGACATTTATCACATTCCACACAGGCTCCCCGACCGGATGGTCCATGCGGTCGTCGCCATAGGCATTGACGACTCCGACCCGGACAACGGCGGCCTTTTCTTTAGCCCCGGCAACCACAAGAAGGGAGTATTTTCCATGGATGCCGGTGGGGTGATTGATCCTGAGGTCGCCGAGAAATTCTCCTGGGAACCCGTAGTATGGAAGGCTGGCGACATCTTCATCTTCGACGATTACGCACCGCATTACTCGCAGCCGAATAAAAGCAATCGTTCGCGGCGAACGCTCTACTTGGTGTTCCAGCGTGCTTCGACCGGCGGACCGAACCGCGCTGAATACAACGTGCTTAAGCGCGCTCTTAATCCGCCGGAGGGCAAAGTGGCCGATCTAGACAATCTCAAGCCGCCAAACGGCATTTTCTATCGCGACTGAGCGAGGCATGCACACGAAACTGATCGACCGCTAAAATGCGGGGAGCATGGCGTTCTGATTTGTGGGCTACTGGAGTATCGCCGCAGTCCCGTTACGACGCTTCGGCACGTCGTATGGAGGTAGTCACCAGGCGGTCCCCTCTGACGCCAAATTCCTACTGGCGCGCAGTCTTCGCCCGCCTGTGGGCTAGAGCCGGATTGTTCTCGCGGGGGCCGCCAACCGATCCGGGCTGCCGCCTCTCTTCGCAACTTGCAGCAGAGGCTGTCGCGTTCGCAGCCGAAGATACCACTGCTTCAACGGCTGAGCTTCGTCATGCGCAAATACAGGTTTTCTCGAACGGAGCTGTCGCGTGCGTTCGGTATCGACATGGCCACGCTAGGAACGGGAAGCGCGGGCACCGGGTTTTCATTCGGCAAGGTGGCACCGGGGGTCACATCCGAGCCTCATCGGCACGACGAAATCGAGGCCTTCGTAGTCCTGTCTGGGGTGGGCAAGGTCAGGACCGACCTTGGGGAAATCCCGGTCAAAGCCGGTGACGTCGTTCTGTTCCACCCCTTTGAAGCGCATGTGCTGTGCAATGATGGGGACGAAGACCTAGATTTCGTCGATGTCTACTGGCGCGACGGCAAGGCCGCCCTCGAAGCTGCTGCACAGGTCGCGACTCCCCGCAGGCCGATCTTCGTCTTCTCCACGCCGCCGACGCCCAATGGCGATCTGCATCTCGGGCATCTTTCAGGCCCGTATTTTGGCGCCGACGTGTACACGCGTTTCCTGCGGATGAATGGGGCCGAAGCCTACCACCTGACTGGGAGCGACGATCACCAGAGCTACGTCGCCACGCGTGCCGATGCCGATCAATCGACGCCCACAAAGGTGGCGCGCCACTACGCCGACGAGATCAGAGCCACGCTTGCGCTTCTCGACTGTGAGGTACACAGCTTCCTGCCCACGTTGGGCGATGACGCTTACGCAGAGTTTCAAGCCACGTGTTTCCGCACTCTTCTGAGCAGCACGGCGGTAGATGTGCGCCAGAGCCCTGCGCTATTTGATGCAGTGACAGGCGATTACCTTTACGAACCGGATGTAAGCGGCCTCTGCCCCGATTGCGGCGGCTCCGCTAGCGGCAACATCTGCGAGGAATGCGGCGCGCCGAACTTATGCCACGACCTAGGTGCAGTCCGGTCGCGGCACTCGGCCGAGGCGCCGGTGGTCGGCTCCGTGCGCCGTCCCGAACTTGCGCTGGATCGATGCTACGACGAGATCGACCGGCATCTAAGGGCGTCGGGCGCCCCCACTCGGATCATGGACCTCTTCGCGCGAGTACGCCAACGCGGCGACTTTTCCGTGCCCATCACCCACCCCTCGGACTGGGGCCTGCCGGCCGAATTGCTCCCGGGGCAGGTGATCTGGGTTTGGCCGGAGATGGCTTTGGGATTCCTTTACAACATCCAGGCGCTAGCTCGCTTGCTGGGGCGGGACTGGAATGCGGCGATGCCCAGCAATGACTGGCAGATTGTCCATTTCTTCGGCTTCGACAATTCCTTCTACCATGCGCTGCTTTATCCCGCGCTTTACGCTGAGGTGTTCTCCCACTGGAGGCCGCGTATCCGGTATCATGTGAACGAGTTCTATCTGCTCGACGGCCAGAAGTTCTCGACCAGCCGCGGCCATGCGGTCTGGGGGAAGGAGGTTCTGGACCCAAAGACAGTCGACGTCGTGCGTCTCCATTTGGCCCTGACACGCCCGGAAGGTCAGCGGACGAACTTCACGCTGGACGCGCTGCGCCGCACCGAGAACGAGACATTTCAAGGGATCTGGCTGAATTGGCTTGATGCGCTATACCGGGACATCCAGCAGGACTTTGGCGGCCGTGTGCCCGACGCAGGCGACTGGGCTCCGGCCGATCGCGCCTTTTTTGCTCAGATAGAGATCCATCGCGCGGCGATGGAACGCGCCTATTCGGATGATGGCTTCTCGGTCCGGCGCGCGGCCGCCCAGGCCTGCGATTTCGTGCGCGATTGCCTGATCTACCGTCAGGCGCAAGACTATGCAGCGGCGCGACGTCTCTATCCCGCCCGCACCCGGACTTCGCTCGCGCTTCAGGCTACAGCCGCTGCGATCCTGGCGCAGACACTCGCACCGCTGATGCCCCGATTTGCCAGCATGCTTGCGAGAGGCATCGGCGTCACAACCGAAAAATGGCCTGCGTCCGTCCGGCGCCTTCCGCCAGGGACGATCTTTGATATCGGACCCGTACTGGGGTTCTACGCGAGATCCGACAATCCGAAGGCCTTCGAGCCATCCGAATCTTGACGAAATCTGCGCGGCATAATCCGACATCTCTACCGGCCGCCACCAGCCAATCGAGACCAGACTGGCCCACCTGGACCCTCCAATTCAGCGAAGCGGTCGCGAATGCCCGCAGTAGCGGCTGGTCTGCGCAGGGAACCTGCAATGCTTCCAAAGGTCTTTCACGAAATATCGGCTGGTGAATGCGGAATCCGCCGACTAGCGAAACATCGAAAGCGGTAACGGCGGCAGCTCGCAGTCGACGCGCTGGGCCTCACTGCCTCACCGACCCGGCCCCAGAAGGAAGGCTCAGCCATCAGCAGGCCAGGACGCAGTGGCTGCAGGCGGGAGCCGGTCGTGGAGATCGCCCGCGCACTTTCGACCGGCCCCGAAATGATGCTGTTAGACGGGCCGACGCCAAACATTGCCGCAGGCGAGACAGCCAAGCTGTCTTCGGTTCTCAAGCGTGAGAAGCATGAGTGACGCGTGTCGAAAACCAGACAGCGGCAGGAAACATGTTGGGTTCAAAACAATCGACCGCCTTCGACGCTTAAAGGTTTTCCGAGCTAACCACACACTTACCGCTCGCTAAGCGGGCTGGCACGACCTTTGCTGGTTGAGATGCGGCAACAATGGGTGAGGACTAGCCGCATGCGAACGCGCAAGACGAGCGCTGGTCACCGAGCCGGTTTCTTCCATTTCTGAGAGGAGAACCGGCTCGTCAGAAACGCCCGAAAGGTGTGAGAATAGAGCTTTGGAGAACAACATGGTGTTGCGTAGGGAGTCCCCGGCTCCTCCGATCAAAGTGGACGACTGGCTGCGTGGCGAGCCCCTCGCCAACTTTCACCCTGGCAAGGTGTACCTCCTAGAATTTTGGGCGACTTGGTGCGGACCCTGTGTGGCGGTGATGCCCCATCTGACGCAGCTGCAGGAGAAGTATCAAGACAGCGGATTTGAGGTCATCGGAGTCGCAGCTAGGGAACAGGGCCCGACCGCGGAGGAGGCGCGGACTAGCTTGGATGCTTGGCTGACAGAGAGGTTCTCGAATCTGAATTATCGTATCGCGTTCGATTACACAGGCGAAATGAATAGACTGTGGATGGAACCCAGTTCATCTCTCGGGATTCCCGCCTCGTTCTTAGTCGACCGCGACGGCCACATCGCTTTCATAGGACACGCGGCGGAACTCGATGACGTTTTGCCGAAAGTTCTCAACGGCAGTTGGCGCAACAGCGATGAAGCTCAACGCGCCGATGCAAGGCGGATCGCTACTAACCAAGGCACGGCGCGCGAACTAGCGCTCACCGGACCGATTTACGCCAAGCTTCAGCCGGCGATGCAGGCCGAGGATTGGACGGCGGCACTCTCGGCCATCGAAGAAGGCCTCGCCTTAGTGCCCGATTATATCGGGTTCCGAGAAACGCACGCGGATCTACTGCTTCACAAGCTGCGCGACATGCAGACCGGCTTGCCAGCCATGCGCCAGTTGGTCGAGGACGCCATCGACAAAAAATTCGAGGCCGTCTCTTGGATGGTCATGGCCCTGAACCAACTCTTCGATCCCGCGATGGACAACGCTCATATTCCCCGTGCTGAACGCTTCGCGATGGGCGACGAGCTCTCGGAACAGATCCTGACACTGAATCCCCCGCACGGCGAGGGGCCTCTTAAATTCCGGTGGTACGTCCCGGTCGCTCAGTATTATTACGAGAGCGGCAACAAGGATCGCGCGATCGAGTTGATCGAGGTGGCGCTGAAATCTCTGGGGAATCCAGGGACGATGCCGGACCATATCAAACAATACTACCTTACCCCATTGCTCCAAGCCCTGGCCAACTACACGGGTGAGAACGCATGCTCCGGGGATCTTTGCGTGGTTCCGCAAAACAAGGCTCCTGAAAATCAAAGCGCAGTCGCCTGATGAGCGAAGAGACGACAAGTGAAAAAGAACCCTGGTCAATCCGCCAGTTTCTGCGGCGCGCCCGCAGCAAGTATGTCCAGGCACCACAGGGGTGATCGTTTGCTCGAGGTCAAGGCTCGAACCTTAGTGACCTCTCACCGGGTCGGCGCGGAAGAGATGTTCGAGGCGAATTTGGCCTATCGGAAGACGCCACGACCCGGGACGTGGTCAGCCCAAGGGATGGCATCGGCGTGGGATCAGCCCGGCCAGGTCGGACGTCGGCTGCGCAACCGGGCTCGGAGTTGGCGTACCCGAAAGCAGAAATCGAGCCCTGAAATCGAGGAAACCAAATGTCGCACGCGGCGCATGGCCCTGCCAACACAAGGACGGCGAGGCCCTTGCCCGCTCGTCCGCCTCCCGCGGTTGATCCGTGCTCGCCTTCCATGGCTCATGCCAAGGGAAATCGGACACCGGGCTGCTGGCCAATTTCATCATCACCAAGGAACTGCAGCGGAATATCCGATAATTAGCGATCCGGATCCGGACGTGCTGGGCGGCTCGACATGTTTTAGACCGTAGTGGAGCTTGGGATCGAGGAGCGCTCAGACGTGATGACATAGTCAACAACAGAAATGAAACCGACCGGTGCTCCGGGCGCGTGCTTTTCACGGTCGGGCAGTTCGCCGGTCTGTCGAGGCGTCTATCGGTTCGGCTTCGAGACTCTCCGGAAACTCGCGGATACCGGGGCGAAACTGGTCGGCGATGCGACCGCAGCTATTGCCTATCGGGACGTGGCGCGGGCGTGAAGAAACCGATTTTCGAGGAAGGATCATGTCAAATCTGGATGAGAGGACGAAAAAAGTCCGAAAGCTTCAACTGCGCGCGGCAATAGCCAAGACGAATTTGCGCGACCTTGCCGAGGGTCTCCCGGTCAAATGGATTGAGATAGAGGAAGTCGCCGAGAAAACGCACGCCGTTTACGCCGAGCTGGATGGTGCCAGGAGAGAGCTCGCCAAAATGAAGACTTTGCGATGAGGAGCACATTCTTCAGCCGCAACGGCTCCTTATGGGTGCCGCAATACCTGACAGCTATAGATGGCAAGATCTGTATTGGCTGCGGCCGCTGTTTCAAAGTCTGCTCGCGCGAGGTCATGCATCTTTACGGTGTCGATGACGCGGGTGAAATCCTCGGCGCCTGCGACGGCAGTGACGACGATTTCGATGGTGAGCTCAATCGCATGGTCATGGTTGTCGACCATGCCGGCCGCTGCATTGGCTGCGGTGCCTGCGGCCGCGTCTGCCCAAAGAACTGCCAGACCCATGTCGCGGCCGACCAGATCGCAGCATGAGGTGCATGATTTGACGAGACAAAACCAGGAGAACGGCATTGCGCTTCATCACATTTTGTCGGCTCCTCGGGCTGGTCCTGTGCGGCAACGCTGTGACGGTTTACTTCGCCTCGCATTATTCGTTCCGTCTAGCAGTCGTCACGACGCTGGGCTGTTCGCTACTTCTTCAGCTGGGTTATTTCGGAAGTGTGCTCTTTCTGATTTCGCGATCCAGCTGCGCTGTCAAAGCCGAGCAAAGCTCTGTTTTCGACAGGTCCCAGGAAGTTCGGTACCAGTCGCCCGACGATGATGAGCGGAAGAATGAAACTCAAGACGGGCCCAGCGCAATCAAACGCTCGGCATATTGCTGCTCCTCCCTTGAGGCGCTGTGACAAGATCAGAGCCCAGATTTACTTTGTTCAAGTTCGATTATTGAGGTCATGGGTGCCTAGTATGGTCGAAGGGGCGGCATTCTCATCGTTCTAACGCCAGGGAATGCAGTTTCGGTCCCATAGACATTAGTGGTCGATCGCTGCGCAGGGCACGCACGTTGCTTCGCCGCGCTTGCGAACGAAGGGCCGGAAAACATGACAGTGGCCCTCTTTTGGAAGATCCGAATGCAGCCGACATCACAGTCAAACAAGCGTCTTGGAACAGCTCGTGCATCGTGCATCGCTAGGTTCAGCTCAATCTCACGTGCTATCGAACAAAACATGCTGGAAAATTCGAACGCTATCCGCTCCAGCTGGCGAGCGGTTCAGCTACATTAATCTCGAAGCGCGGGGGCCAGCGCGATCACCCGTGCGGGTTGGGGCGTCGCTCCAGCGAAATACTCCCCGGCTCCCTTGCCAACTCCGCACGAATAGTAGGGTGGTACTTCGCCTCCCTGCTGCCGCCAGTGCCTTCGGTCCACAACCATCGTTTTCGGTAAGGCACCCGATGTTCGGGCCCCGTGAGCAACGTGATCTGAGTCACCACCCCTAAGTGCTCTCATAAGAGCACGCATGAGACCAGTCGGGTCGACCAAGGCGCGTCATGCCCGACGTTACGAACAAACACGAAACCTTCCGACACCTTCTGTCGGGTTTGTAGGGTCCGCCACGCAGCCTTGTTTAGTCGATCTCCTGTTGCGCTAGGTTAAATAGCTGAAAAGTAGCTCAAAAATTCTTCTTCGACTCAATCTTTAAGATTGGCACAAATTTTGAAGCCTTCGGTGAAAGGCGGCGAGAGCGCCGGAGGGGCGTTCATGTCGCAGTAACCTAGATCGATGGAAACGGAGGAAAGGAATGTCAGAGGCGGCGTCACGTCGTATTTTTCGGGAAGGGTCGGCAACTCCAACACGTCCCAAAATAGGCTTGGCTCTATGTGGGATTGAGCGGAAGCTGACGAAATGTGCGTCTAATAGAGACACGGCAGTTTCCTTGGGCATTGAGACAAAGTTGCCAAAGTATATCAAACCATGATTTTTGCAGGCGACAATGAAGAATAAAATTGTATCGCACACAACACAGTTAAGGCTCTATCTGAGCTTCCATAATATATAAGGAGTTTGCAATGCCGGCGCCACACGTAAAGAAAAGAGTGTCTATTTTGACAGACGATATCGGATGCGCAAGACTACTGAATGCCCGCAACGTAAGTGTCCTCTCTATAGATGACGATAAAGGCCGCGGCGTATTCGCTGCTCGCGATTTCTCACCTGGAGAGGTTGTCATCATCGGGCTGCTGGACCGGCTGGAAAGAATTCGGACGACAAACTCGATCCAACTGGACTGGGATGTCCATGCTCTGTTTGAGGAGCCTGCTGTCGTTGTGAATCATTCTTGTAATCCCAACTTAGCAATCGTGCCTAACCGATTTGGAGTCTACGATTTTATTGCTAATCAGGAAATCATTTCTGGTGTCGAAGTAACATGGGACTACGCCTCCTCGGAGTTCGAGTGCATCGGGGTCTCAGTCTGTCTTTGTTCGGCGGCAAATTGCCGACGTGCAGCCGGAGGCTTCTCAACGTTGCCTCCTGATCATCCGATACTCGTCTCAGGATTCCACGCACCATACCTGAGGAAGCCTTGGCCCAGTAGCCGAGGAAGATAAAGACCATTCCGAAATTTTTCGGAACTTGGACCCGCCGGCCCACAAATGTGACCCACTGTCAGGCGCTGGTGTAGTGGTGCGTCGAGCAACTCGCCTAGGGAGCGCGAAATGGAACCGCAGATGCGAGACTTTTTTGCCGAGTGCGATAAGGCACCGCGATTGAATGAAATGGCCGATTTTTTTTCGGCAACCGCTGCGGCACAATCAGGAGTTCCCATCAAAATGCCGAGCGTTGATGCGCGCCTTTTCCAGGGGGATGTGTCACTGGAAAGCTTCACTGGCGTACATCGCCAGCTCTGGGGCCGTTTCGACCCTCATTATTTTGGCAGTATCCCTTATCGCCTCGAGGAGGCGGTTCGCGTTGGTGATGCCCTCTTACGATATGGATTTGCTATTGGGCATGATGAAAACCCCGCTCGCTTCTATGTGCTGGGGGACGCCGAAGGAACACTTGCCCGTACGCTAGGGCGCTTGGGTAACGGCAAGATTCAAACCCTTTCGTGCAGCCCCAATAAGGAAAACGAAGAGAGCTTCTTTCTCCACGGACAACCCGCCCATGCAACTTTCTTCCTCGGCCCATTCCACCACCTCACGAGGAGCAGAGTAGCGTCGACCCCAAGTTTAAAGCACTTTTCCGACGGATTCGACATCATCTTAGAAGACACTACTTTCCAAATGTATTCGCCCAATCGAAGCGAGCAGGTTGGGTTTGTGAAACGACAACTGAAAGAAGACGGGATATTCCTCTTCTTGGAAAAATTCAGGCAAATTGAAGGCGACGAATACCTGCGCCGTGAGCTTCAAAAAGACCACGGATATAAGGCGCGTTTCTTCAAACCAGAGGAAATCAAAAATAAAAATGAGGTCATTCTCAAACGGATGAATCTCAACGAGACGACGCTAAATGATATGTCAGCAGCATTGGCCGAGTATTTCAAATACGGATGCGTGACATGGAATTGCGGCAATTTCTACACCCTTGCTGCCAGCAACAACGCGGACAATCTGCGGCGCCTGATTTCGTCGATGGCCCCGCCCTGCATTCCAAACGAATATGTCTACATAGAAGCTCCCGGTCAGCTACCGGGATTAGCCGTGGAACTACCACCATTCCGACGCTTGGGGCGTCCACCAGATGAGTGAAGCCGCTCCAGGACCGAAGCTCCTGCCGTGTGATCGATTTACTGCCGGTACGCTTGCGCGTCCAACATTGGCGCGCATTTGTATCTCAGGTGCTGCTTTTAGGGCAATTTGGGGCCGCCTGGTCGTCTTGGGTCGGTCATTGCGTGCCTGTTCCTTACCACCCGTTATTTTGAGTACGCGGGCCGAGTGGTATTTTACCTGTCATCGGCGCTTCCGGCCTTGGGGTGGTGACTTTCGCGAACGTCCAAAGTTTCACGTTCGCCCTGTGCCAAGTCGTACTATTGGGTGAACTCTACAACGTTTGCCGAGTTTTGATCGATGGCGATATCCAGCGCACGATCCCGCTCCCCTTCATTGCTCGGTTGAAGGGTAGTCCCAAATCCTGGCAAGGGTTCGAGTAGGTTTGTGTGGTTCGATCGGTTCGCCGGCAGTGTATAGGCGGCGTCATGACCGTTGCTTCTGTCGGGGTCATCACGCTCAAAGTGGGAAGCCGATAATCAGTGTGACACAGTAAACGTCGGTTCAAATCACGGGATGAATGCAATGAAGACGTTGTCTCCAAAGCCCGTCGCCGAAGCGTTGATTTGGCTTATGCCGTATATTTCGCGGTACTCGACACTTCCAACGTGTGCGTATGCGCATGCCGTTTATAACGCGAAACCATCCGCTGCTGATCCTGTCCGCATGCACGCGCTGGAACAGATGGAACTGCTACTTGCAGATCGCGCCTTACGTCTGGGTTATGGGCATCAGCAGATTGCAGAACTCGGTAAACAGCTTCGCAGCCGACCGGTTATTCAGACCGGTCCACATTGTCATCTGATTGTTGAACCTGATGCATTCTATACGCATGTCTTTAGCGGCATGGGACTTCGCTCCCATAAAGACAGCTGGTATGTGTCCTATTCGGCTTCGACCGTAAAATTCACTGAAAGCGCGAAGAAAGGGCCCGGTTGGCTGAGATTGGGTGATAGAACCCTCAATGTGTTCGGATTATCGCGCAGCAAAATGGATCCATTCAGTATTTGCGGTCGCCATTCGCCACAGCGCTTCGCTCTGACGAGTTCCGAAAAGATGACAGGTGCGAGCCAAGTAATCGAGCAGTTGCAAAAGAACCTCCCGGATGGTGAGTTTCCCTCGGCCGCCGATGCTATCAAAACAGCCAATCAGAGCCTCTGGCACCGCTTCTTCGCATCAGACCTACAGTTGCTGCAAATCGACGATCTGGACGTGGCGGACCTTGTTGCCCAGCATCTTCGCGATCCGTCATCGTGGCTTTCGTCAACGCTGTTTGGACCGGGCTCTTTTGCGAAGAGGCTGCTTGCTCATTTGAAGTCGTTTGATAGCGGCCAATGGAGCGGTTGGGCGAAGACGACAACCGACTTCTTTTGGCATTTGTCAGGAGGACGCATCTTTCCCCTGCGATTGGACGAAGGCCTCTTTTTGACCGAAGACAGGACCTTCTCACAAAGATGTGTGCCTGACGCGCTCGTGCTATCCTTGAATAAGGGTGAGATCATACCAAGTCTGTTCCTGTCATTCTTGGTGACGTCGATACTTCCTGGACTGCGGGCGCTCGGCGGCAGTCGCCAGATCGTCTACTATCCCATTATGCGCCAAGCCTTGCTGTCTACCCTCGCCGAGTTTCCGTCACCTGCAAATCGCAGCTTACCCGCCTCGATAGCGTCCGACGAAAAGGCGGGTATGTGGGGGCATCGGACGATCTTGCCTGGGCCTATCGATCCGTTCAGTCTGATTGCCCAGCCTGGCTCCCGTTTTGAGCAGTTGATCGACTGCTACGGCGCGATGCCTTTGAATAAGGCGTGGGGCAGCTTACCGGCGTTTACCGACGATCCGCTGTGGCAAACGCTATGCGAGCGGCTTGCAGTGGACACAGCATTACAGGATCGCCCTATTTGGCTCGTTGGCGCTTAGAGTCCTTTTTGAAAATCAGGGAGGGGCATTTCGTCGGACAAGGTTTTCACCATGGCTACGAGAATGGCGAGGCGGGATGGGCGATTTGTCCATGAGTTTCAGCCTGTGTAGCCGCTGTCGCCCGAACAGATGCTTCACCTAGGGTGCGCATTTCGCAAAAGCCGGACAGGGGTTCCGCTAATTCCCGGACAGTGGTTTCGCTAATGTCGGGACAGTCTGACGGCGTCGGTCCTTGGGTGCCTTGTTGCGTTCATGGATGATTGATTTCGCCGTTTTCGGTGCCGGTCAAGTGGGGCGCTGCCTTTTGCTTTCGCCATGCTATCGCGCTGGAGCACGATGCGGTGGGCGTTGTGAACGATCCTGTCGAGAATGGCGTCGGCGACGGTAGGGTCTGCGATCAGGTCATGCCATCTGGCCACGGGGACCTGGGCGGTGATCAGGGTGGATTTGCGGCGATAGCGTTCCTCGACGATTTCGAACAGATGGAAGCGCTGTTGGTCGGTGAGGGAGTGGGTTCCGAAGTCATCGAGGATGAGCAGTTGTGCGCGGGTGAGCTTGTCGATGAGGCGTGGGAAGCGGCCATCGAGACGGGCGAGTGCCAAATCCTCGAACAGGGGCGGCACGCGCACATAGAGCACGGAATGATCGAGCCGTGCTGCTTGCCGGCCGAAGGCGCAGGCTAGCCACGACTTGCCGGTTCCGGTCTGGCCGGTGACGATCAGGTTCTCATGCGCTTTCAGCCATTCGCCCTGGGCCAGCGCCATGGTGCTCGCCGGTCGAGCCCGCTGGCGCGGCAAAGTCGATGTCCTCGATGCAGGCTTCGGGAAAGCGCAGCCTGGCTGAGGCGAGCCGGTTCCGGACGCGCTTGCCGGCCCGTATAGCGACCTCGCGGTCGAGCATCAGGCCGAGCCACTCGTCACGGCTGAGCTCGTTGGCGTTGTTCCGTTCGGTCAGTTCGCGCCAGGCGGCAGCCATGCCGGCCAGACCGAGGGTTTGCATCTGGTCGAGGGTGGGGTTCGTCAGCATGCTTTCTTCCTTTCCTTCACTACTAATAGGTGGAGCCGCGGATGTTGGCGTGCTGGGGTGTCGGCTTTGCCGGTTCCGCAGAGCTGGCTCGGTCGAGGCCGGCTTTGAGGATGGCGGTGACGGAGGAGTAGGCAATCGCGTTGATCAGCAGCGCCCGCTCGCAGGCGGCATCGAGACGCTCCGGCCCATAGCGCGGCCAGCGACAGAATGCCCATGGCCGAGCGGTATCCCTGCTCCCGATGTGGCCGGTCGCGCATCATGCGCTCGACCAGGATGGCGGAGTTGGGGCCGATCCTGGCCGGCGTGGTGTTGGCGTAGCGCTGGTGCGCCTTGGGCATGTGTTCGCTGACGGTGACATGGCCGGAACGCTGCGAGGACGCACATGGCTGGCGACACGCTGGTGATCGTGGAAGATCTCGACCACCCGATGGGTGAGCCGCACCTCGACGGTGCGGCCGATCAGCCGGTGCGGCACCGAGTAGAAGGTCTTGTCGACCTCGACATGGTAGTCAGGATGGACATTCGCCGACTTCCACTCGGCGTATTCGAACGGTGCCGCCGGCAACGGCTTCAGGGCTGTCGCTCGATCTCCTCGAACAGTTCGCGGCGGCTTGTGCCGACATGGCGCATCGACCGGTTGTTCAGCTCCTCGAGCAGTTCGGCGATCGCCGCATTGAGCTCGGCGAGCGAGAAGAAGGACCGGTTCCTCAGCCGTGCCAGGATCCAGCGCTCGATGACCAGCACCGCGCCCTCGACCTTGCCTTTGTCGCGCGGCTTTCGGCTTCGGGTCGGCAGGATGGTGGTATCGTAATGCTCGGCCATCGCGGCAAAGGTCGCGTTCAGCGTCGGCTCGAACCACAGCGCCTTGACGACACCGGCCTTCAGGTTGTCGCACACGATCGCTCTGGTGACACCGCCGAAGAAGGCGAGCGCTCGCACCTGGCCCTCGATCCAGTCCGGCAGCTTTTGGCTGGAGCTGGCAAAGGCGAAGGTCAGATTGGAGGCGCCCAGCACCGCGACAAAAATCTGCGCCGGGTAAATGACGCCGGTCGCCGGATCGATCACCGGCACCGTCTGCCCGGCATGAGTCGGTCTGCATCACCGCGCACCCGCCGCATGCCGATTGCGGAATGTCGCGCTCGTCCGGCGCTCGAAAGCGGCGAAGTGCTCGCAGAACCAGGTGTAGCCGTAGCCGTCGGGATGGGCGGCGCGATACTCCTGCCACAACAGCGTCAGCGTCACCCCCTTGCGCTTCGCCAGCAGCTTAGGCAAGCGGACCAGATTGTAGGCCGCCAAGTTCAAGGTGAAAGCCGCGCCCACACGGGCGCATCCTCGCAGCTTGACCTTGGCCATGCCGGCCGAGGCCTTGATCCAGCCGAACACCTCCTCGATCCGCTTGCGGCAGCGCTGGCTGGCATCATAGCCCGGATGGCGCTTCGTGCGGTCATCCATCGCCGTCACGCGAGGCTTGCCGGTTTTGCTCAGATGGCCGTCGACGGCGATATGCGGCGTGACCTTGCGCTCGCGCAGGTCCTTGAGCACGTCATAGGCCTTGTCGGCGCCCAGTGTGATGCCCCGCCGCAACGGTCTACGATCCAACATGGCGAGAGCGGCATCACGCTCGCCTGTGCCCGTGGCCTGGGTAATGCCACCATCGACCGCAAGCCCATGACGGTTCTCCATCAGCGCATGCCCCATATAACAGAGCCTCGCCGGCTGCCCGTCGCCCTTCTTGTAGAGCCGCGCCTGCGAGTCGCTCGTGCTCTGGTGTGTGTCGTTGGAGCGCTTCTCGTTATGAAAGCCGCGCTCGGCGTTGCGCCCCGCTCCATCCGGGCCGTTGTCGTCCCCGTCCTTGAGGCGGAAGCTCTTGATCGAAGCCCAGGCCTCGATCAGCGTCCCGTCCACCGAGAAGTGATCCGACGACAAAAGCCGCTTCACCCTTGGCTGAGCAAGCACCGCGCGCAGAAACTTTGCCGCGATCTCACCCTCCAACAGCCGATCCCGGTTCTTGGTGAAGCTCGAATGATCCCAAGCCGGCTCGTCAACACCAAGCCCCACGAACCAGCGAAACAGAAGATCGAACTCCATTCGCTCCATCAATTGACGCTCCGAGCGAATGCCGTAGAAGGCCTGCAACAGCATCGCACGCAGCAATCGTTCCGGCGCGATCGACGGGCGGCCGAGTCCGGGCGGATAAAGCACCGCAAAATCGCCGTCCATCTCCACAAGAGCCGCGTTCACGATCTCCCGTATCAGCCGTAGCGGATGGTCTCGTCAACACGCGCCTCAAGGTCGACATACGAAAACAGCGATGCCTGTCCGTTCGTCTGAGCCGCGCATCCACAATTCCCCAAATCATCCGGGAAGCAGTGAATCACGCTCCAAACAACCGCGCCAGCACTTCTTCAACAGCCTGCTAGAGGATACGCGCCTGTGTCATCATGCACCTCCCCGCCGGCCAAGGGAGGGACAAAGACACAGGCCAATACCATTTCGGTCGCGGCACACAGCAGATGAGGGTCATGCTTGTCGAGAGCGTAAATTATACCAGGTCGCACGAGATGGACCTGATGTGTCTGGGAATTCTCGATCGAACCCCTTCCAGAGATGCAGTAAACCGCCTCAAGGTGGTTCCGATAGTGCATATTTAGCCGGGCGCCCGGATCGATCGTCGTGATATGGAAGGAGAAGCCCATCCCATCGTTCTGGAGGAGCAACCGCACGCTTTCCCAGCTCGCCGTCTGGACCCGCCTGGCTGTCAGTTTCTCCTCATTCAAATCCCTGACGATCATGATTCACCTCTTATGCCTTGTGTTGTGCTGCCGTCTTCACTGGTCTGCCCATCACGCGATCGATAACGTCCTCGAGGATGTCGATGCCTTGGTTAAGCTGATCCTCCTCAATGACGAGAGGTGGCAGACACTTTACGACCTCGTCTTTGGGACCAGCGGCCTCGAGAACAAGACCATTCTGAAAGGCGGCGTTGATGACCTGACCGGCAACTTCGCCAGACTTTAAATCGATGCCTCGCATCATACCACGACCTTTGGCTGACACTCGATCTGGGGCGTATTTTTGTGCGATATGATCAAGGCGACTCTTCAGCAGATTGCCCTTTTTCCTGACCGACGCTGCCAAGTTGTCCGTTCGCCAGAAATGCTCTAGGGCTGCCCGGGCGGTGACGAAAGCATGGCAGTTGCCGCGGAACGTGCCGGTGTGCTCTCCCGGCTGCCACAGATCTAGTACTCGATCGATCAGGACGACAGCCATAGGCAAACCATACCCCGATATCGATTTGGCCATCGTAATGACGTCTGGACGGAGCCCCGATGCTTCGAAGCTGAAGAATGCATCGGTCCGGCCAACACCCGCCTGAATGTCATCGACGATCAGCAGAGCTCCGTGTCTGCGCGCAGTGGCCGCGACCTTTTGGAGCCACTCGGCGCCCGCGACATTTAGGCCGCCTTCGCCCTGAACTGTCTCGACAATCACCGCAGCCGGCGCGTCCACACCGCCTGAGGGATCCGAGAGCAGGTGATCAAGGTAGTCGGCGGTGTCTACAGTGGACCCAAGATACCCGTCATAGGGTAGCCGCGTGACGCCGCCAAGCAACTGGCCGGCGGCGGCGCGGTGGTATCTGTTGCCGGTGCAGGAGAGAGCGCCAAGGCTCAGGCCATGAAAGCCATTGGTAAAAGCTATGATGTTGGACCGACCAGTAATCTTGCGCGCTAACTTGAGGGCAGCCTCCACCGCGTTAGCGCCGGTTGGACCGGGAAACTGAACGACGTAGTCGAGCTGTCGCGGTCTAAGAATCGTCTCATCCAATTCCCGCAAGAAAGACTCCTTGGCTTCACTGTAGAGATCGAGACTATGCGTGACGCCGTCGCCCGCAATGTAATCTGCGAGCGCGCTCTTCAGCTCAGGAGGATTGTGACCATAGTTTAGACTTGAGCACCCCATCAGAAAATCCAGATAGACCGTTCCATCGCGCGCAAACAACTGAGCCCCCCGCGCTCTCACGAAAACTGCAGGAGCGCGACGGGAGTAGCTCCGCACTTGAGACTCAAGATGGTGGAAAATCGCGAATTCGCCCCCGCGATCAGGTGCACTACGGTCACTCATCGTTGCCTCCTTATTTGCGTCTTGGGTTGGCAGGTCGGCGGGCATGGCCGTAATAGGGAGGATGGAGCGTACGATCGGGCCGATGGCAATTGTATACTCGCTCTCGCGCTGTCCCTTAAAATCGACGTCGCGGTCGAAGCGCGCGGCCGTCCGGATTGGCGCGTGCAGATCCCGAGCCACACTTGCAAAGAACAACTTGGAAGACCTGTTGCTGAGCGTCACGGTGGCCTCAACGTGGGTCACGCTCTCGCACGATAGCCTGTTCAGAGCTGAGATGATCAGCCCTTTCCCCACGCCTATGCTGCGTACCTTAGGATGCACGGCAATCTGCCAAATGAAGAGTGTCGACGGCTCTCGTGGCGGTCGATAGGCCGCCAGCCACCCAACCACCTCACCAACTCGCTCTGCGAGCACGCAGGTGTCCGCGAAATCAGTGCAGAGCAGGAGCTCGCAGTAAAGCGAGTTCCGGTCCAGTTGCGGGCAGAGCGCGATGAGATCCCAGACATCGGCTGCATGATTGTCCGTCGGCTGTCGGAATGTCACTCCCGCCAACCGGCCGCCGGATCGTAAAGAGATCTTCTGGGGATCACTGACCATCCGAAATCCTCCGGGCGAATGCCATTTTTCAGTGTTGCGTCAGTTGGCACAGAGATGCTGCTAGAGCCAACTGCGTTACACGCCACGTTAGTGAAGAGTCGCTTCTCATTGCAGCAGTCCGTTTTTTCTGAATCTGCAGCGACTGTGGGATAGCACTCGCGAAAACGCTTGTGGGTAAAATTTTTGTAAAATCGTCTTTGCACGTGCTCACCGCTGGAACTTTGAGAAGCACTCATGCGGGATATCTCAGCTTTGATGGGCTTGGATGGGCAGTTACTCGGGATTTTTGCAAACAATGTTCGAAGTGCTGCAAAGCTCTGAATAGAGCCGAGCAACCGCTTTGCGTATTGCCTGGCCTGCTTGAGCTGCTAAGCGGCCACCAGAGCCATCCGGCCCGAAGTTGCATCAGCCAAGCTCAACACCGCAAGGTGGTCGGGCCAATTGCAGGCTCCACACTGCCAGCGTTCGTTCGTATCTGGTGAAGCACGGTGAGTCCGTGACTGTCGAATAAGGTCAATGCCGCATTGGCCTTTTCCCCCTTGGAGGACGCGCTTTTCGTGATGGCTACTCGTGAATTCGACCAAGTTTATGAAAAAATCCGGTGCCCAATAACCACTGTTGGTTTGTCGACAGCGCGGAGCGTTGGTGTTTGGGGTCCCTCCCTCCTTCACTCTCATCTAAGTCATTGCGTTGACAACAGTGAATCCCTTTCAAAGCTCTTTCCGCGGCAGTTGGCACGATTCTTGATGCTTTCTCATCACATGGTGGCGGAGCCGCCAACTGAACCGGGATCGCTGGACGAGTTGAGGAAAAGTAAATTTGTCAGGTCTGCTACATATGGCAAAATTTAGGTGTCCTGATCTGGCGACCACGGGGCACCGAGCGTCTGACTTACGAGCCTCCGCTGGCGAATGACGAATGCAGTGTCTATAAAGGACCGCCACAGGCTTGTTCGACCCCTTGTTCTCAGGGACGCATTTTCCGATGGCAGCCGTGAGGCATTTTCCAGTAGAGTGCAGTCAATTTCTCGACCACACTAGATAGAGTTGCTGGCTCTGAGCAGTTATCTATATCGCGTAATATTTGCTTTCCTGTGGATTAACTATATTCGACTTACCGCTCGACTACAATATGGCAGTACGCTCCAAGGGCACAAAGTGGCATACTGGCGACCTGACCCGGCGCACCTGCGACGCCCGGCTTATCTCTCACTTGCCGAGCAGATTGCTACTGCGATTTGCGACGGTAGACTGACTGCCGGCACAAGGCTTTGGCCGCATCGGAAGCTCGCACATTCCCTAAACCTTTCTGTTCAGACGATCAGCCGCGCCTATAATGAACTGATCCAGCGCGGGTTGATTTCGGCCCAGATAGGCCGCGGCAGCTTCGTGCAGACGCTCCCGAAGGTGTCCGCCTCCCCTTACCTACCCGAGCGTTTTCCCAAGCTAATAGATCTTTCAATTTTGGAGCCAATTTGCGAGCAGATCCATTTCGAAAAGATGCGCCAGGCCTTGAGATGGCTTTCCGTAAACCTCGCATCGGACTCGGCTCTGTCGCTCCGCCCGATTACAGTTCTCCCGCATCATCGCTTGGTCGGCGCCGAATGGCTTGCCTGTTGCGGGCTAAATGTCTCACCCTTGAACATCAGCCTAACGAATGGCGCGACGCCAGGTTTGATGGTTGCTCTGATGAGCGCTGCCCCACCTGGATCAAGCATTGCCACCGAGGTGCTCAGTCTTCACACGCTCGTGCCACTGTCGAGCTATCTTGGACTGCGTCTGCAGGGACTTGCGACTGATGAGGAAGGAATGATTCCAGAGGCGCTGGACGAAGCTTGTCGGAAGGGGCCGGTCCGCGCCGTGTTCCTCGAGCCGTCGGTGATTAACCCCCTGGCGGCGTTGATGAGCGAGACAAGGCGCAGACAATTGGCCAACGTCGCAGCACGCCATGACGTTGCTATTATCGAGAGCGATGTTCTCGGCCCCCTGGTCGAGGATCGCGCGCCACCTATTGCAGCGTTTGCACCTGACCGTACCATCTATATTACAAGTTTCACCAAAATTACGTTGCCTGGTCTTCGTATAGGTTACCTCGTGACACCCGACCGCTATGTCGCTGCCGCTGCCAACCGCCATCTAGTTGCCAATTGGACGGCAACGCCAGCAATTGCCGACATCGCTACCCTTTGGGTCCGCGACGGAACTGCTTTGGAACTCGTTAAATGGCAACGCGAAGCCTTGAATAACCGTCATTCACTTGCTGCTAAGATGTTGTCCGGACTCTCCTATAACGCCCATCCGCAAAGCCTCCATCTTTGGCTGCCGCTGTCTCGCGGACATACCGAGTATTCCTTTGTCTCCCAGGTTCGGCTTGGCGGTGTTATGGTTGCGCCTGGCTCCTCATTTCGAACGACCGACCGAGACGGAACGCCCGCCGTGCGCATCTCACTCGGGTCAACAACGGAGGGTGAACTGCGCGCCGGTCTTGAAATCGTCGCATCTTCCCTACGGGGGACTCCAGAACCTTTGGTGCCAGTTTTTTGATTTCCTCCTCGGCGACAAAACGCACGCATGACCAAGTTGTTCGAGGAGGAAATGCTGCCGGTAGTACCCACATTCCGCGATACGCACGCAGTACGCGATACGCACCCGGTAATGGATCCAGCTCGCCTAAACTCTTGAAAAGGGCTCGAGCAAATCCAGCTCAGATCTCGTGGACTTCGGCTAACGGCTATCGCGGCAGTTCTCGACCCAAAGGATCGCCGTGGCGACTCTAACATCGGATCACTAACCTGACATCCGCTTGCGTGGTCGGGCGATTTTGTTCTTCAACTTTTCCGTTGCGGTGTGGTCGTGGAACGGGACACGATAAGCACTTTGCACGCAGGCGGAATCACCTGGCTTCCGCAAGGATGCGGCGAACAACTGGCTCGATCAGATCGCCGATGTCGGTGAACGATGAAATGCGCTGGCCGCACCACTGCGTCCGCAAAGGCCCCTCCGCCACCGGCCGTCGTCACATCTGACTTTTCGGCCGGTACTTGATAGCGATCACTCGCGATAGAGTTGGACCCGATTGGGTCGACCACGCGTGAACAGGATCTTGCGGGCGCGGCCGCTCGGCGGTGGATCGCGCCATACCCTCAGGCGGCGCCGCCGGCCAAGGAATCGGCTCGCTTCAGCAGGCGCACCATGACCCGTAGCGCATCCCAAAGCAGGCTGCTGTCGCTCGGCTCGTGCATGAGTGCTGAGGTCACGGTGCTGTCCAGCCTCACGACCGCGCCGTGTCTCGGGTCCGGGCAAGCCGACCGTCATCGACGCACTCGATGGTCGAGGGCACGACGAAGGCTAAACCGCCACTGGTTCTTCAGCCTTGCGGATGCGGCCGAAGAGTTGGTGATTGGCGTCGATAATACAAGTCCTCATGGAATCAAGCTGCGCCCTAGCGACGCAGGTCTGGTGTGACCTCCGGTGGGATCGGGGAAACGTAGGGTCGGCCGCCGGTACGCTCGTTCAATTCTGCCTTAGCGCGGGCTATGATATCGGGATTGCGTAGGCAGTCGGCGGCCGTGGTGGCCATGGCCTTCGCAGCTAGCACCATCCCCTTATGGGCCGCCGGCAGATTCCCTTGTGTGACGAGTTGCCAAGTGTGGAACTGCGTGCCGATAGCAAAGCAGGCTGTGCTGCACTGAACAGTGGACACGATCCAACTTACATCGCCGACATCGGTGCTGCCCATCATCACTTCTTCGCGCGTGGGAATAGGAAGCAGCGCGTCGTGCAGCACCTGGGTCGCTAGAGAAGGATCGTATGGCGCAATGCTCGATACAATCTCCTCCTTCGTCAGTGCGTTCTTCTGCATTTCTTCTGCGAAGGCATAATCAGTTTCATCGAAGCCCGGGCCGCCGAGGCGCTTCATGTTTTCGTACATGACCGCCTGCAGCACCTTGTTGGGCAGAATGTTCGAGTTTGCGTCCGTGACCTGCACCTTAAGGGCGGTTTCCGTCATCAGCGCCGCGCCTTCAGCGATCTTCTTCACCCGCTCGAATAGGTGTTCCGCCTCCAGCAAATGCGGCGAGCGCACAAGGTAGAGTGATTCCGCATAGGCCGGCACGACGTTCGGCGCATCGCCGCCCGCGCTAGTAATAGCGTAATGCACGCGCGCATCGGAAGGCATGTGCTCACGGATGTAATTCACGCCCACGTTCATCAGCTCCACCGCGTCGAGCGCGCTGCGGCCCACGTGAGGGGAAACCGCCGCATGCGACGCGCGGCCCGTGAAGCAGAAGCGAGCTTGGATGCAGGCAAGCGACGAAGCGGTTTGCACCTCGTTGACAACGTTGGGGTGCCAGCAGAAGGCGGCATCGAGATCATCGAAGAGACCAGCCCGCGCCATGAAAGTCTTGCCTGAGCCGCTCTCCTCCGCCGGGCAGCCGTAATAGCGCACCGTGCCCGCAATGCCTTCCGCTGCAAGTGCATCCTTCAACGCAACGGCTGCGAGCGCAGATGCGGAACCCAGAAGATTGTGCCCGCAGCCATGCCCGGACGCGCCCTTCCTAGTAGGCTTGTGCCCGGTCACGCCCGAAACTTGCGCGAGTCCCGGCAGCGCATCGAACTCCCCCAGAAAACCGACGATAGACCCGCCGCTTCCATGTTCCGCCACGAAGGCCGTGGGCATGCCGCCGACTTTTTTCGCGATGCGAAAGCCCTCTCGCTCCAGTAAGGCGATCTGCTCAGCGACCGAGCGATGCTCCTCGAAGGCGAGTTCCGGCATGGTCCAGATGCGATCACTTAGCGCACAATAATCGGCGCTCTTGGTGTCCACACGCCGGGCGATTTCATGAAGGCTCAGGCGGTCGTTGTGCACTTCCTATTTTTCCTCATTGTCGGATGTGCGCACTTAGGATCGCGCGCTTTCAAAACACGTCTGGCGCCAATCATCGGGTGCTGCGCCTGTTCGAGGCGCGTGGATGGGGCTACGTCCTCGCGGTGACCTCGACGCTGCGTCGATTGCCGTAGGGCAAAATAACCCGAGCATCCTCTACTACGATTCTTGTTCCATACTTCTGCGAGCGTCGAGACAGATCTTCGAGCATGGAATAAGCCAGCTCTTTTGAAGCGGGCACGGGCACAATACGCTCATGATAATTTTTGCTGCTAAGCCATTGCTCTCCCCCAATCACGATTGGAGTGAGGTCAATTGACTGCAAATGGTTTTTGCCATCGAAGCTGCATGTCGCGACGATGCTTTTCCAGATGTCCGGCGAACTCCATTCGTCCTCCCCTTCAGGTAGATGAAAAAGGAAATTTCCCAATCCATAGAAGATCGGAGCTCCCCGGTAAACTTCAATCGGTTGCAACACTGGTGCGCCGTGGCTGGCGAACGCGTTCGCTCCCGCATCAACACAAGATCGCGCAAAAGACTGAACCCACCCGGGAACCTCGCGCCAATCCGGTTCCCAATGATGATGGTGAAGGTAGGAGATGACGAAGGCACCTGCGGACGAGGCCTTCCGGATCGCTGCAAGCTGAGCTTGTAGGCTTTCCTCATCGAGGATGATCCTGCGGCAGTTCTCGGGCGATCGGCGAAAAATGGTTCCGTAAAAGTCAATCTCATCGGACGATGTCGGTTCGCAAGGATCGTTCGGCTGCGCGTAGTTTCCGCGCTCCATAGCGTTGCTTAGGAACATTTCCTGAATGGCACGCAGGTTCGCGAATTTTTTATCATCCACCTCGAATACCCGCGAGACGTCGAGTCTGTTCACCCCTGGTCGAGCAGGACGGGTGTCAGTCGCATTGTCAGCATACATTATAGCTGGCCCGGGGCCGGCATCCATCGAGACGAGAGCGACCTTCCTCTTTCCGAATTGCTTTATACCAGCCTTACTCGCGTCGGTGGCATCCACGCCAATTCCAGCATGCAGAAACTCACGCTGGTCCACTTCCTCAAGCGTGGACAGCACTCCTGCAGGCCCAAGATCGAACGCATGATTATTAGAAAGAGCAAGTGCGCTAAAGCCAATATCCTTCAAACTATCTAAGACGACCGATGGAGAGCACTGGAAATAAGCGCCCTTCATTGGCCAACCACCATGCCGGCCGAGAATGGTGGTCTCTAAATTCGTGAACGAGACGTCTGCGTTCTGGATCAGTCCTTTAATTGCGGCAAATTCCCCACCCGATACGTGCCGAAGGTCATGGTAAATGAGAGACTGTCCAGTTAACGCAATAGTAAACGATGAGTGCATGATTTGAATTGAACCTCTGTATATCAAAGTTAGCGGCGGCCTCTCTTGGAGCAAGAGAGACTGCAGTGAAGCTGGTAGGTACTTTTGGATCTAAGGGGATATTGCCGCCGAACGATTGTCAGCTAACTTTGACGCGAAAGGTCCCTTGTGCTTGCCTTGGACGTTTGGTTGAACGCTCCGATTAAATCTGTGCCATCCTTTTAGGGTGTTCTCTTATTTATGAACTCTCAGCGCCTGCCGGGTGGCCGCTAATCTACTACATCAGATCTGATGTTTTTCCCTGACGTGCTCGATCATCTAGTTTGCATGCCGAAAGATGAGAGGAGCCGCAAAAATCGTCAATTTATTAAATTTTTGTGACGCCCTATTAATTTTTCTGATATATAGTAGGCAAATGGATCCTTGGGCTATTGGCAGCTGCAAATTCGGGCAAACGCAATGGAAGAGCTTTCAGGCCGAAACAGCAAGCCCGCGTTCAGGTCCGCTCAGATTTTCCGGGAGATCATTAGGACCGGCTCCACAAGGCGGGCTGGCAGAGAACTCGGCATCACCCAGTCGGCCGTAAGCCAGTATCTCAAACTGTTCGAAGACGCTGTTGGCGAAAAGCTGTTCACGCGAGATCGCCGTGGCCTAATCCCCACCACACAAGCGATCGAAATTTATAATCGGCTCGACAGATACTTCGAGACACTAGGGCGCATCGAGAAGGAAATTACCAACTCTTTGCGCAAAAAGGAAAACCGTCTGACCATTGCCGCACCGCATATACTCTCGTTCGGACTCGTCCCGAAAATCGTTCTCGCGGTCAACAATCTGGATCCGTCACTGGAGTTTCACTTCAAGGCACAACGATACGATCAAATAGCACAAAGTGTGGTGACGGGGGAGGCCGATATCGGAATCTCTCGGCTGCCGTTAGACGAGCGCTTCTTTGAATGGCACATAGTGGCCGAAAGCAAGAGCGTCTGCGTATTGCATCCTGACCATCGTCTTGCTGATAAAGACATCATAACTGTAGACGACATTGCTCATGAGCCGCTTATCCTTCTGGAGACGGAATACACATCGAACAAGATGGGAAACTTGACGTTCGGTAGGGGAGAATTTCCAGCAAAACCTAAGATCTATTCGGACACAATAGGCTTGGATGCGTCCTTTATGGCCTATGGAATCGGTATCACAGTCGATAATGAATTTATTTCGAAGCATTACCAGATGTTCGATTTGAGGATCATTCCTTTTGAGCCGGCAGCCACATACCATTATGTGGTATTTTGGCGCCGCGGCAGTGAAAAGTTTTCGCGCCACTCGGCAATTGTGGAGGCATTTATAGAGGTAATAAGGCGGGACCAATCATCGAGAGAAGGACGCCCCGGTTACAAGACAGAGATGCTCGAGGCGGGCGCACGCTAGGCTGGTCTTCGTCCATAAACGCTTCTTTTCTAACGCATTTACAGGCATTTAGCTTGTCCAGAAGGCATCGTCTGGTGTGGGCGGGCGGGAGCGCGCTGGTGGTCGGCAAAATGTCGTCCCCAGGTCTCAGGCCGGATCGCGCTGATCGTCTTTTGCAGCACCGACTTCTGCGGGCTCGCATGGACGACGGCAGCCGCGCAAAGCCCGAAACGATGCGGAGTCCTCCAGATGGAAGGGCAGCTCCTGATAACTCAGTTGGCGGTGCTGCTTGAGGAGCGCACTGCTTCGGCCGGCTGCCCTTGCCCGGGAACTCGACATGCTCGCCGAGCATCGCGACTACCCCTGCATGATCGTGTCGGACAACCTCCTAAGCGCGGAACGAAATGGAGCCTGCAGTCAAGGTCTCTCTGGTCATTAGCATGCCCTTGCTGCGTGACGTTGGTCAAGTCGTCGAACCAGGCGGCTTCCACCGGCAAGGAAAAGGTCTCGTCCACAGCAAACACTGGGTCCGCACGAAGACGGCCCTCACCGTCCTCAACACGAGCTTCTGATCCAGGCGGAAGACCCGAACATTATCTACAGGGTCCTCGAAGCGATTGCCAGGTGGAAGAACCTCTGTCAGCGCTAGGGCCGTGAGGGCGCTGACGAAGGAGAAATTTGTGACAGCAGCGTGGGATGTCGTCGGCCGCAAGGTCAGCAAGACACAGATTCTGGTGGATATTTACGAGACGGCGCGCTCACCGATTGGACTGCCGCTGCCGCTTGGATGCCCCTGCCATTCGCATGGATGGTCATTGACGAGGCACGCAGCCTGATCCGGCAACGCAATGAGATCGAAGCCCAGGCCGATGAGCTGTTTCGGCACAGCCAGGATTATCAGCTCCTTCGCCAGATCCGCGGCATCGGGCCGATCAATGCGCTGACGATCATTGCCGAAGCCGGCGATCTTCGCCGTTTCGCTCATCATCGCCAGTTTCTAAAGTTCTGCGGGCTGGACCTCTCGACACAACAGTCAGGCCAATATCGCGGCCAGACCCCCTTTCCAAATTCGGCAATGCTCGGCTGCGCCGCACCCTGTGGATCGCCGGACCAGTCGCCATCCGCGAGCGCGAGAATGGCTTCCGTCATAAGTTCGACGCTACATTGCGAGGGAAATCGCGACAATCCCGATCTACGCCGCAAGGCAATGACCGCCACTACCGCCGTGATGCTTGCCGGCATCGGAAAGGCATGAAGGAAGGCGAAGAACCAATCGCTGCGGCTCCCCCGGAAGCGATCGATCTCGGGAAAATACAGCGGCAGGGAGTGCGTCAGGATACGGTGCTGGATCTCGGTCTTGGCCCTGGCGATCGCTTCGTAGCTCTTCGACAGTTCCTGCACGTCGTTGACGCCGGCGCGCAGCGGATCATGGTAGACCTGCGTCGCCTGGATCCTGAACAGGTGCAGCATCACCTAAGCATCCTTTGGAACGTTCTTGGCCTATCGGCCGGTGAATAGTTCCCCGGTCGCCTCCAAAGACGCAGACCACAGGGCGGCCGTACGCCTGCAGCACCTCGATCAGATGGTCGTGCTCAGCACGGGTGTTGAGGACCAAAAGGCGACGCCGGCGCTTGTGGCCCGGTGCTTCGATCAGAACTTCATTGCGCACCTTGGCAATGTCGATCGCTACCAGGACCGCGGCGGCGGGTGTAGAATCTGAAGTGGTCATGGTCGGTCTCTCCGGATTGGGTTGTGAACATTCACAGTTCTACGCCAAGATGGCCGGCGTCGCGCACGCTGTCGTCAAAGGTGGTTCCGACTACCCGGACTTTGCGCTGATAGCCCGGGAGTTGGCGCCGATATGAGCGTCACCGGCCGCTGGCGGATCGTCGCGATGCCCGACTATGTCGGGGACCTATCGCGACATGATGGAGCCCGCCTATATTGAGTTCGCAGCCGATGGCTCTGGCGAATTCGCCTCACTGGACAGATCTTCGGCGCGAGCGACGGCAATCCCTGGCAAGGTAATGATGAAATGGACGAAGCCCAAGGCGATGGCTGGGCTGAAATCAACCAGACGGCTCCATTTGCGGACAAATCTGCTTCCATCGCGGCGACGAAGCAGACTTCATCGCTCGCAAGTGGACTTCTTCAACAGCCTGCTAGACTCCGAGGCGACCTGATGGCGAGAACACCTAGAGCACGTCCCTGCGATCGAAGTTCGACGGTGATGTGACGACGGCGTTCGTCTGTTACGACGTTGGCGCCACCAGATGCAACCACCCGCAAGGCGACCTCCTCCTTCACCGTGTTGGTGACGATGCAGGTGAAATAGCGGTCGATGCCGATCTCGCGTTCGAGCAGGACGTCGACCAGCCGCTGGTAGGCGTCGATGTCGCGCGCCATAGTCGACGCCGCCGCCCACCGACCAGCAGGCGACGATTTCGGGCACGTCGCGGATGACGCGCTCGAAGCGGTCGAAATCGGCCTGGCGGTGGTTGGCCAGCGTCACCTCCATCAGTACGGTGGCGACCGGCGCGACGGCGCGCATCGCGATCCTGGCATGATAGCCGGTGACGATGCCGGCCTTTTCCAGCTTGCGCAGCCGCATCCAGCACGGCGTCGGCGACAGGCCGACCTTGTCGGCGAGCGCCAGCTTGGTGATGCGCCCGTCGCGCTGGACCACGTCGAGGATTTTGAGGTCGATCTGATCGAGTTTCGGTGCGGCCATGAGCGTCCACTTTCGTCCATGACACCATGACGGCGCATTATTTCGATTGTCAATTGCACTGATTTCGATCTCTAATAAGTCATGACATTATGGCGTCCAGATCCCGCGCTCATCCGGCGGCCGGCCTATCAATCGCTCGCCGACCAGTTTGCGCGCGCCATCCATGATGGGCGGCTGGCCAACGGTGCGCGGCTGCCGACGCATCGCCGGCTGGCCGACGACCTGAAGCTCTCGGTGCAGACAGTCAGTCGCGCCTATGAGGAGCTGATCCGCCGGGGCCTGGTCTCCGGCGAGATCGGCCGCGGCAGTTTCGTGCAGACGCAGCGCCGCGAGCCGGAGCCGCCCTATCTGCCGGAACGGCGGGGCGAGCTCATCGACCTCTCCATCCTGAAGCCGGTCTGCGAGCCGATGCATCTGGAGCGGCTGAAACAGGCGCTGGGCTGGCTTGCTGAGAACCTGCCGTCGAGTTCGGCACTGTCGTTCCGGCCGAACATGGTGTTCCCGCGCCACCGCGCGGTGGCGGTCGAATGGCTGCGGCTGTGCGGTCTCGAAGTATCCGCGCAGAATGTCAGCCTGACCAACGGCGCCACGGCCGGCATGACGGTGGCACTGATGAGCGTGGCGCCGCCCGGTTCGACCGTCGCCACCGAGGCGATCGGCCACCATACGCTGATCCCGCTGGCGCGCTATCTCGGCTTCAACCTCGAGGGCCTGCCGATCGACGATAATGGCCTGATCCCGGAGGCGCTCGACGAGGCGTGCCGGCTCTCCGATATCCGCGCCGTGTTCGTGCAGCCCTCGGTGATCAATCCGACCGCAACGCTGATGGGCGCCGCGCGGCGCGAGCAAATCGCCGCGGTGGCGCGAAGGCACGACATCGCCATCATCGAGAACGACGTGCTCGGCCCTCTGGTCGAGGGTCGTCCGCCGCCGGTCGCCGCCTTCGCGCCCGAGCGCACGCTTTACGTCACCTCCTTCACCAAGATCGTCGTGCCAGGCCTGCGCATTGGTTATCTCGCGGCGCCCGACCGCTATGTCGCTGCCGTCGCCAACCGGCATCTCGTCTCCAACTGGATGGCGACGCCGCTGGTGGCGGAGATCGCGACAAAATGGGTGACCGACGGCACGGCGATGGAGCTCGTCGGCTGGCAACGTTCGGCGCTGCGGCGGCGGCAGGAGATTGCCGCCCAGGTGCTTGCCGGGGTCGACTATCGTGTTCATCGCGACGGACTGCATCTGTGGCTGCAGCTGCCCGGCGACCGCGCCGAGGAGAGTTTCGTCTCACAGGCCCGTTTGCAGGGCGTGGCGATCGCGCCAGGCACATCCTTCCGTATTTCCCAGGAGCCCTGGCAGCCGGCAGTGCGCATCTCGCTGGGCTCGACTACCGAGGAGGAACTGCGCGCCGGCCTGAGCGTTGTCACCAAACTTCTGCTCGGCGATCCTGAGCATCTTCTGTTGGCCATTTAATACATGTCGCCCAAAAGGCTGCCCTCAGGCCAGACCAAGGGTGTCCAGAAGTTTTGTGATAACGGCATGCACATACAACAGATTGCCCGAAATTGAGCGATCAGTAATCTTGTCATGAGATTGTTTCCTGATGACATGACTTAGTTCCCTCCGCATTGCAGGGCATAAGCTTCTCTAACGCGATGGGAACGCTAGTGCCCACTGTCTCATCGCGCTTTCCATTTTTTCTAGTTGTGGTGCCGCGCTGGCTGGATCGCCGCAGCCCGCATTCGCCAACCGAAGACACCCGACTATGAAAGATGCACCCGCAGCTGACGGCGGGCTCCTGCCTGATGAGCCGCTCTATGCGATCTGCCATTCCTGCACGGTGGCCTCAGTAGTTATTGCAACCATGCAGAATATTGTCATGATACGATATTGATATTGAAACGAAACAATTCTGTGCTAACCTGCATGTCAATGAGGTTGGGTCCTGCGGTGTCAGATACGGAAAAAGTTCTGTTTATTCTACGGTAGCGCTACTCGTTGAGGCTCCCAATAACACGCCGGTGACGTTGTGTCGTAAAGAGTAAGTGTGCTTCTGTTATTGCGTAGCTATAAACAATGGAGACGGTGGGAGATAGATCAGCAGATGATAATCAACGCCGATCTTAATGGAACTGATGTGGTGCGCGATATCGGCTACGTGCCCATGACCGACGGAACGCGCATCGCTTATATTTGCTATTACAAAAAATCTTGGCTCACTAATCACTACCCGAGCGTTTTCTGGTACTCCCCATACGCGGCGAGTTTCGCAGCCTTCGACGTGGTAAAGCCTTTTCTTGAAGCTGGCTACGCTTTCGTTGGCGCCAACTTTCCTGCGACCGGTTGTTCTGAAGGTATCATCGACAATTGGATGGACCGCAAGGAAGGGGTTTATGGCGCCGAAGTGGTCGAATGGATTGCTAGACAGCCTTGGAGCGACGGCAATGTTGGGATGATTGGCAATTCATCTGGCGGTACGGTTCAGTTCTGGGTTGCAGCAGAACGGCCTCCTCATTTAAAGGCGATCGTGCCGACTGGCGTCGAAGACGGGTACGAGGACTGGATATACCTGGGCGGAATGCTCCAACTCGACATAACTGCTGGATGGTCGCTCAACAGTGAATTCATCACCCAGGTTAGCGGGGCGGAGGGCCGTATCAGCGCGGGCGATACTGAATGTGCTGCAATTCGTGGGAGCGACAGGCAGGTCGTCAAGCGACAATTCTTTGAGGAGGTTCGAAAGCACCCACTAAAGGATGAATGGTGGGATTCGATCTATCTGGCCCGTGATGAGGTCGCCGGCAAGGTCGCTGTGCCCACCATGATTATCGCCTCGTGGCAAGACACCTACGGCTGTGCAGTTAGGGAAAGTGCTCGGGTATTTACCCAATTGATGCCGAACGTAGAGCACAAGAAGCTTGTCCTGATGAACGGTGATCACATGATTGGCGGACCTGGGCCGAACGGCTATAGCCTAGTAGACGATGAGCGAATGAAATTCCTAGACCGTTGGGTGAAAGGTGTCGAGAATGGAATAGAGGACGACTCGCCGGTGACCGTATATTGGGAGGTCCGCCAGCCCAATGGAGATCCTAAGAAGTCGGTTGCGGGTTGGGTTACGAGGCACAAGACCTGGCCAGAACCGAAGGTCGAGCGCCGTCCCTATTATCTCACCACCGACGCTAGGATCTCGCGTGAGAAGCCTGTTGCCAGCTCGAACGAGGGCTCTCGCGCCTACCTCTACCCGGCGGGAACAGAACTCTACGGAAGCAATCAGCAATTCGCGATTCAGCCATATAAGGAAGGTGTGTTGAACTACCGGACGGCCGCAGCCGTCTCAGATATGACGCTGCTTGGAAACCCAGAAATAACGCTCTATCTGAGCATCGACAATGGGGATGATGCTGACCTGGAATTGACGTTGAAAGACATCGATGCTGATGGCAACGTACTTTTCCTTCAATCGGGCCTGCTGCGCGCTTCGCTCCGCGCAATAGACGACGAGCGGAGCTCTGCGGACGAAGTAGTTCATCTATTTCGCAAGTACGAGAAACTCGTCCCAGGTGAAATCTACGAATTACGGATGTCATTGCTGGCACCGATCGCTCACGTTGTCCGGCAAGGGCACAGCCTCGAACTAACCCTCGGTGCACCAAATCCCATCCCGCATCCCAATTTCGGCAGCATTCCCGCCGGCGCTCCGTCCATCAACAGGATTTATCATTCGGAGAGATACCCGTCGAAAATTCTCCTTCCCGTTATTATGGGCGCGGTGGCCCAAGCGCCCGCGCCTGAATACAGCTCCTTGCGAGCTCAGCCCTTTCGAAAAGGAACTGAATTCGTGCCTGGGGGGCTGCCCATTCCGTGACCCTTCGATCCAGCGCACCAGGCGCCACATAACTTGCAGTAGAATAACAGAAGCGGAATAAGTTTCCGAGGGAGGATAGTATGAACAAATCGCTCAACCGCCGAGCCGTCATGAAGGCAATGCTGGCTGTATCAGCTGCGCCCTGGATTATGCGCTCAACGGCATTTGCCGCATCTTCATGCGGCAATCACACCGTGCGCATGGGCGCAACCGTTTCGCCCGACACGATGAACCCCTTTGCCACCTGGGGCTCGTTCTGGCCGACGGCCTTCACCTATGACTTTCTGGTCGGTGTGGACGCCCAGCGCCATCCCGATCGGAAGGGATTTGCCCAAGAGTGGTCCGTTGCCGACGACAACCTCACCTGGACGTTCAAGATCTGGCCTGGCATGAAGTGGTCAGACGGCCAGCCTGCCACCGCAAGAGACGCCGCATTCACCTACAACTATCTGCGTGACTCCCTGGGCAAGCCCGACGAGCTGAGCATCGGCTGGAACAACACTACCGGCGTAGAGCAAGTCGAGTCCATCACGGCCCTCGATGACGAGACTTTGCAAATCGTGACCAAGGCTCCCACTCGTTGGCCAGTTGCCAACTTTAATATGATAGTCCCAGAGCACATCTGGAAAGACATCAGCCATGCGGATGCGCGCGGCAAGTTTCGCAATTCCCCGCCGCTGGTGGGCACGGGGCCCATGATCGTCTCTGAGTTTCAGCAGGGGCAGTTTGCCCGGCTCGTGCCGAACAAGTACTTCCGCGCGGGGCCGCCGGCGGCGGCCGGCATGGTCTTCCATTTCTTCGATACGGCTGATCCGATCGCGCAGAGTCTGAAGAGCGGAGATATCGATTATGGTGTGTATCTGACGGCAGCCCAATGGGCCGACCTCTCCGAGGATCCCGCCATCGTGGTCGGTCAGCAGCGCATCGAGCAGCGCATTTACCTGGCTTTCAACACCGCATCCGGAGACGGGGCAGGTAGTACAAAGGCCCTGCAGGATCGGGCGTTTCGCGATGCGATCGGCTACGCGATCGATCAGAAGACCATGGTGGATCGAGCCTTCCGCGGGCATGCCGATCCCGGCGTTGGACTGGCCATGCCGGTGGCGACCGATTACTACTCGGACTTGGGCGACATCAGGCGTCGCTTTGATCTCGCCGAGGCTAATCGCCGGCTCGATGCTGCGGGCTATCGGGACATCAACGGCGACGGCGTCCGGGAGGACAAGGATGGAAACAGCTTCCAGCTGTCGCTGATTACCGGATCAGGTGCGAACTCGGTCGCGATACCTCCTTCGGCCGTACAACTCGTCGTTGGCTGGCTCGGACAAATTGGCATTCCCGTATCGGTCACCCAGTTCGACTCTGGTGCGCTTAATGCCAAGACGGCGGCGCCGGCGAAGGGTGGCGGCGGCTGGGATCTGCTGGTCGCCTCGAACTGGTTGACACCTTCACCCCAAGACCTCCTCGTCTTAGGTAGCAGCAAGGCAATCGGCCAGGACAACAGATCGTATTGGAAAAATGACAAATTCGACAAGCTTTTGTCTGAAGTCGAGCATACCGTCGATCTAAAAAAGAGCCGGGAGCTGGTCGATCAGGCGGCGCGCCTGATTTACACCGAAGCGCCCTATATTATTCTTTGTTACCCCTTCGTCCTCGACGCCTATCGGAAGGACTGCTTCGAAGGTTGGGGGACCCAGGACGCCTTGTCCATGTGGAGCTACTTTCCACTCGATCGTGTGAAGCCACTCTAAGATGGTACTGATGGAAAGCGAGACCCGATGAGCCGGCGCCTCGGACGGATTTTCCTCAGGGCGATTGTGACGCTCTTGATGGTGGCGACCCTGAATTTCATCCTATTTAGGGTCATTCCTGGCGACCCTGCATCGCTCTTGCTCGGCGGGGCGCGCACCAGCGTCACCGCTGAGCAGCTGGAGGCGCAGCGCCAGAATTGGGGGCTCAATCGGCCGCTGTTTCCGGACCAGATGGTCAACTACTTGACGGCGACTCTCCACGGCGATTTGGGCTACAGTTTCAAGTTCAGGGGCAGGCAAGTCTCTGACCTGATTTTGGAGCGCTTGCCGGCCACCGTCGCCCTGGTTGGTCTAGCCCAATTCATCGCCATTTTATGCGGAGTTGTGCTTGGCATATATGCGGGCTGGCGCAGAGGAGGAGCCGTTGACCATATCGCTACGGGAGCTTCCTTGGCGCTCTATTCTACGCCGTCTTTCTGGCTCGGCATGATCCTGGTTGTGATCTTCAGCACGGCGTTGGGTTGGTTCCCGGGCTATGGTGCACATTCGCCTGGCGCTGTAAGCGGTTCCCTTGATGGGCTGCTCGATTACATGCGGCATCTCGCCCTTCCGGTCACGGCGGTGACCCTTGGACTCATCGGCCAATACGTCGTTGTCGCTCGTGCTGCAATGAGCGACGTCGTCACCGAGGATTACATGGTCACTGCCCGGGCCAAGGGACTCTCTAATGGTCAGATGCTGATACGTCATGCATTTCGTAATGCCATGCTGCCAGTCGTAACGCTGATTACCCTCAATCTAGGCTATGTGGTTGCCGGCGCCATCACAGTCGAAGCCGTGTTCGCCTGGCCAGGGATCGGCGGGCTGACAGTGGAGGCGCTCAATGCGCGAGATTATCCAGTCCTTCAAGGCATATTCCTGTTGCTTGGTGCATCGATCGTTGTTGCGAACCTCGTAGCTGATCTTGCTTACCGCCTTCTTGATCCGCGAGTCCGACAATGAGCGAAAATATTGTCCAATATTCTCCGCGTAGCCGGGCGCTGGTCATCAAAGATTTTCTGCGCCAATTTCTTGGCTATGGGGGGGCTCGGCTTGGCCTTTCTTGTTTGTTGTTCTTCCTTGTGCTGGCTTCGGTGCCCAATATCCTCGTGGGCCCGCTTGAGACCGTAGCCACCGCAGCTGGTGACTTCCTCGCATCGCCATCAAGCCAGCATCTGCTGGGGACAGACGAAGTCGGGCGGGACGTACTCAATCTGGTCGTCCATGGTGCCCGGATCTCGCTTACGATCGCGCTGCTGGCGACCGTGATTAGCCTCATCGTCGGGACTACGGTCGGAATGACCGCGGGTTACTTTGGCGGCTGGGTCGACGTCTGGCTGATGCGCTTGACCGATTTCTTTTTTGTAGTTCCCTCCTTCGTGCTGGCGCTGGTCATCACACCCGTGCTTCTCGAAGTAATGGGGCGCGGCGGTGAAATCCTCGGTTTCCGTCCTTCTATTTTCGTGATCATTGTCGTTATCGGCATGACAAGCTGGGCGTTCGTCGCACGTATCGTTCGCAGCCAGACACTGTCGCTTAAGGAGCGAACATTCGTTGATCGCGCGCGCGTTGCGGGCAGCAGCAACCTCAGCATCATGCTGCGGCACATCCTCCCAAATCTCGTGCCGCAAATCGCAGCCAATGGTGCTCTGGTCGTCGCCGGCGCAATTTACGTTGAGACATCGCTCTCGTTCCTAGGGCTTGGCGATCCGTTGCAGCCTTCATGGGGCACCCTGCTTTCGCTCGCACAGCGCGCCGGTGCGGCCAGTGCTGGAGCCTGGTGGTACCTCGGCGCGCCCGGGCTATGCGCGCTCACGGTTTCGCTTAGCTTCGTCCTGATTGGCAATGCCCTCGACGACACATTCAATCCACGCCGCAGGGTGATTCCATGACAAGCCCCTCCCGGGACAGGGTATCGCTTCTGGAAATCGACGGTCTCGCTGTCGACTATGGGCTCAAGGGCGTTTCATTGCGAGCGATCGACAATGTGACCTTCGCGCTCCGCGCCGGCGAGGCCGTGGCGCTGGTCGGTGAATCAGGCAGTGGCAAGACCACGACCGCAATGGCGATCGCCGGCCTGCTGTCTCCCAACGCACGGGTCAGCAAGGGCGAGGTGCGCTATCGCGGTAGCCGACTGCCGATCGACAACGACGCGGCGATGCGGCCACATCGCTGGAGTGAAACGTCTGTGGTCTTCCAGGGCGCGATGAATGCGCTTAATCCCGTTCACCGCATCATCAAGCAGATTGCCGAGCCATGCATGCTGAAGCTTGGCATGTCGCGTGGCGAAGCAATCGCGCGGGCAAGAGAGCTGCTCGAACTCGTCGGCATTCCGGCCGATCGCGGTTCCGCCTATCCGCACGAATTGTCGGGCGGAATGCGACAAAGAGTGATGATCGCCATGGCCCTCGCGTGTCGCCCCTCAATCATTATCGGCGACGAGCCTACGACAGCCCTGGATGTTATTACACAGGCTCAGATCCTCAAATTGCTGGGTGACTTGCGATCCCGGCTTAACCTTGCCCTCATTTTGATCACCCACGATCTTTCTGTGGTGGCCGAGACTTGTGATCGCGTGATGATCATGTATGCGGGCCGGATCGTCGAGGACGGCACTGTCGCCGAGATCTTCGCCAAGCCGAAGCATCCCTACACCAGGCTGTTGATCGACTCGATCCCGAACCCGGCGAACGGCAAAAAGATCATTCGGCCAATACCCGGTGATCCCCCCAACTTGATGAATCGGCCGTCAGGCTGCGCTTTCCATCCGCGTTGCCCGTCGGCTATGGGGGTTTGCGCGACTGTCATCCCTAGTTTCGATGAGTGCGGACAGGGACGTGTGGCCTGTCACCTTCACCGGTCCTTGCCGCAAGAAGAGAAGGTTGCAGCTCATGCCTGAAACCGCCGACATCCTGCGTCTCGAGAGCCTCCAGGTCCATTTTCCTATCCAGAGCGGGCTATTCGACCGTTTCCTGGGTCGACCTGCCGGCGCCGTGCGAGCGGTCGATGGGATCGACCTCGACATCGGACGGGGGGAGATCGTCGCCCTAGTCGGAGAATCGGGAAGTGGCAAGACGACGGTGGGCCGCGTCATTACCAAGCTTGCTCAACCAACAGGCGGCAGGTTGTTGTTCAAAGGCCGCGACATGACGTCGGTTCAAGGCGCCTCAGCCCTTCGTCCTTATCGGCATCGCGTGCAGATGATCTTTCAGGATGCATATCAGGCGTTGAACCCGCGACACACTGTGTTCGATATTGTGGCGGAGCCGTTACGTTCACTGCGGCTGGTCGATAACGCCACCCAACTCGCAGAGCGGGTGAGCGAAGCTCTAGCGTCCGCCGGGCTCAATCCTCCCAGTGATTTCTTCGTCCGCTTTCCACATGAACTCTCCGGCGGGCAGCGCCAGCGGGTTGTGATCGCCGGAGCGCTTGCTGTGAAGCCGGAGCTCATCGTCGCTGACGAACCTGTGTCGATGCTCGATGTCTCGATACGCGCACAGATTCTTCAGGTCCTCGTTGACTTGCGCGACAAGCACAATATGGCGCTGCTGTTCATCACCCACGATTTGCCTCTTGCTTGGTTGATCGCCGACCGGATTGCCGTCCTCTACCTTGGGCGGGTGGTCGAGATCGGCAGCGCCGACGAAATCACATTCAACCCCCGCCACCCGTACACCGTCGCGCTTCGCAACGCGACCCCGCAGATTGGCGGCAACTCAGATCGCCCCCAGCTGCCGGCCCTGCAGGGCGATGTTCCAAGCGCCGCCCGTCTTCCGAAGGGCTGCCGTTTCCATCCGCGTTGCCCACGCACCTTCGGCCGCTGCAAGGAGGAGGAGCCGCCGGCGATCGAAGTGGGACCGCAGCACACGTCAGCGTGCTGGCTCGCCCAGTGAAACCCGTCTTGTGCGGCATTGGCTATAGGATCCGCGCCCTTCGGGCTTTCAACATCGGCTAATGAGCGGGAGGTTCATTGAGCTTATCCAAGGCTCGCAAGTTCACGGCGGCCCGCCAGCGCTGCCTCACGATATTGACTCAGTAGCCGACGTCGTAAGGAATGGCGCTGCGCAGTAGTATTTGGGATTGTGCACAGCGGCGGTTTGGCCATTGCCAATGGTTGTCAGGGCTTCAGGCGCGCCTGAAGCATGCATGGTAAGTCGACCGTGAACTATCCGCAAGCCATTGATCTGGCATGTTGATTGAGGCGGATAGCGGCTTTGGAATTGCAGGGATTCGCGGTTTATGAGCGCTGTTTTCCTGCAATTCGGTTTGCGATTCCCTTGTGCTGCGGAGCGTGATTCACTCGGTTCGCCGGCGGCGAATCGAGGGGACGGCGAATGTCCAAGCCACGCGAGAAGCGCGAGACGGGAGAGCAGGATCTGTTCCGCTCCAGGCTCGATCAGATCATCAACATGAAGCACGAGCTGGTGCGGCTGGCGCAGGCGATCGACTGGCCGGTGCTGGAGGAGCGTTTCGGCGCCGTCTATTCGGACGGCCCCGGCATGCCGCCGCTGCCGACCCGGCTGATGGCGGGGCTGGCGATCCTCAAGCACACCTTCCACCTGTCGGATGAGGTGCTGTGCGAGCGCCGGGTGGAGAACCCTTACTTCCAGTATCTCACCGGCGAGACGTTCTTTTGCCATACGCTGCCGTTTGACCGCTCCTCGATGACGCGTTGGCACAGCCGTATGGGCGAGGAGCGGATCGTGGCGCTGTTGCAGGAGAGCCTCAGGCCTTGCGGTCAAGACCGGGGCGATGAAGCCGGCCGATACGCGCCAGGTCATCGTCGACACGACCGTGCAGCCGAAGAACGTCATGTTCCCGACCGACGCCAAGCTCATCCACCGGGCGCGCGAACGGCCGGTGCGGCTGGCCAAGAGGAAGGGGCTCCATTTGCGCCAGAGCTATGCGGGTCGGCAAGCTGGCGCTGATCAGCCATCAGCGCTATGCCCACGCCAAGCAGATGGAGTGGATGCCAGCCTTCTCCGACGGCATCGCAATGTGCCAAAGTTCGTGGTGCTAACGCCACGCAAAGGAGAGGAAGGCATCCATGGAAGAAGTTACCATCATTGGAGTCGATCTGGCAAAGAACGTCTTCCAACTGCACGGGGCGGCAGCCGATGGATCTGTTGTGTTTCGCAAGAAACTGACGCGCGCGCAGTTCGGTACGTTGATGGCCGATCATCCAGCCTGTGTTGTGGCGATGGAGGCTTGTGGCAGCGCCCACTACTGGGCTCGCGAGATGGCCAGGCTTGGCCATCAGCCGAAACTGCTCGCCCCTGGCTATGTCAAACCGTTCATCAAGCGCCATAAGAACGACGCAGCGGACGCGGAGGCGATCGTCGAGGCAGCACAACGGCCGACGATGCGCTTTGTCGAACCGAAGAACGAGGAGCAGCAGTGCCGCGCCATCGTGTTCCGCACCCGGGAACAGTTGGTCAATCAGCGCACCGAACTGGTCAACGCATTGCGCGCGCATCTTTATGAGTTCGGATATGTTGCTCCGCAAGGCATCGGCCACATGCGCCGTCTGGCAGAGATCATCGAGGACCAGAACGCGAAATTGCCGGATCTGGTCCGCGAGATCTGCGACGATTTGCTGGACCGGATCGCCCACCTGACTGGCCGGATCGAGGCACTGAAGAAGACGATCAGCGCGCTGTCCAAGGAAGCGGAAAGATCGCGACGTTTGCAGACCATGCCCGGTGTCGGGCCGATCGCCGCCCTTGCCATTGAAACCTTTGCGCCGCCGATGGAGGTCTTCAAGTGTGGCCGCGACTTCTCCGCCTGGCTCGGGCTGGTCCCGCTGCAGAAGTCCACCGGGGGCATGCAACGATTGGGAAAGAGCTCGAAAATGGGCCAGCGTGATATTCGGCGGTTGCTCATCCTTGGTGCCATGGCTGTGGTGCAATGGGCCTCCCGGAAGGGTGTGCCCAACGGCTCTTGGCTTGCCCGCATGATGGCGAAGAAGCCACGCATACTGGTGGCAATCGCGCTGGCCAACAAGATGGCACGCGGAATCTGGGCGATGCTAACCAAACAAGAGGATTACCGGAATCCGGCGATGGTGCCTGCATGAACACCATCAGCGCACCTGAAGCCGGTACGTCGGAGATGTGAGGAAGGCAAGAACCGCATGGGCAAATGATCGATCAGATCGGGGTCAGGAAACCCAGTGTTTGAACGGGAGCTGCATGAGCTCGCCAAGCAGATTTGGACCTGATCCGCGCATCACCATACCGGCCCGCGGCATGTGAACGGCCGCACCTGAGACAGGCCTGACACAAGTCCGCACTCGATCACACGCCCAAAAAGTTCAATGCTCTCCTTGCAAAACGGCTGGCATCCACACAAGTTCAAGCGGGCGAACAAGGCGCTGCGCAGGCTCAAGACCTATCTCGGCCGGACCATTCGCGACATCGGTCGCCAGATCGCCGGCGATGCGGGGCTGGATGCGCTCTTCAAATGGCCGCTCTACCAGGCGGCCACCGTTCTCGGGCAACGCCAGCGCCAGCGCGGCCGCAAGATCCACAGCCTGCACGCACACGCGGTAGAATGCATCGGCAAGGGCAAGGCGCATATGCCCTACGAGTTCGGGGTGAAGGTGTCGGTGGCCACTACGCTGAAGCGCTCCAAGGGTGGCCAGTTCGCCCTGCATGCAAAAGCACTGCCCGGCAATCCCTATGACGGCCACACGCTGGGAAGCGTCATCCCCGACGTGGAAAAGACTAACGGCAACGAGATCGGCCGCATCCCGACGCCGGCTATCGCGGCCACAACGCACCGCAGAGCCACAAGTTCAGGGTCTTCACCGCCGGCCAGAAGCGCCGCGTCACCCCAGCCATCAAGCGCCAGATGCGGCGGCGGTCGGCGGTCGAGCCCGTCATCAGCCACATCAAGAGCGAACACAGAATGGGCCGCAACTACCTCGCCGGCCAGCAGGGCGACGCCCTCGACGCCATCCTGGCCGCCGCCGGCTACAACTTCTCCCTCCTGCTCAGGTGGCTGAAGGATTTTTTGTCGCTCTTGATCGCCCTGCCTCAACTTCGGGCGAAGTCGGTCGCCGCTAGGGCCCGGATTGTTCACGGTCGACTGGTAAGTCTCAAATCCCATCACAGGCCGGACCTTGACGGCCGCGTTACCCGCAACTGCTCTGGAAGCCTGAACCGCGCGACAGCACCCCATCATTGCCGATCTGAATGAGTGCGGCGCTAAGATCGCCATCTAGCAGCGTGCGAGGGGCGCCTTGCCGCTGCCTCTCGACGTCCAACTGTATAAATGGCGTCATCGCATCGCTCATCGAGAGCTTCTTTGCAAATTAAGGAGTTCAAGCGTATCGCCATGCGAGCTGACAAACCGACTAGGCTTCAACGCATCCATCTCGCTGTGGCTGTCATAACCTCACGATGAATCAACAGATCTTAGTGGACAGAATTGGGTTGGGCGCCCCGCGCCGCGTGACAAGGCTCAGCGTCATCGGCGCGCGTTGGTCTCCTCGATCATCGACAGCTACTCGCCGTCGACCATCCCCACCGACGCTGGCGACCCCTTCAGCATCTCAATCTTCGGGTTACTGCAAGATTACTCCTATCCCTTTTCACGGTGAGATCGTGTCCGATCATCGGGCGCTATTTCAGTTGATGGCCCGGCAAACAGGCATCCAGCTCTTGTCGATTCGGACGTCCCACCGCACACGTTCCTGAACTCGTTGTTCCCTCAATCGTAATTGTCCCCGCGTTCGTCACATCTCCGAACCACCGTCTTCGCCACCGCAGATGCAATGCTCCTTTTCGTGCGGAACTCGGCATCCCGCCAACTCGCGACATTGGACCTCGCAACTCCAGAACCCATCGAGACGCTCCTACCACACAGCCGGCTACCAAAATCTTGCAACAGATCCTTTCACTAAATTTTACGAAATCTTTGCAACCGCAGAGCGCTGAGAATGCTAGCTTCAAGGCACGGCTGAGGGAAGGCACGGCAAAAAAGCTGGCCCATCTACACTCTGACCGCCGCGCAGCTCGCAACAGAGGATTAAAACCAATGGGAAGGAAAGCATTCATCTTGGTGGAAGGCGGTCCATGGGGTTGTGGTCTGCTATACGTCCAAGCGGCCCAGCGTCTTGGTCTTCACCCAATTATCTTTTCGGCTGGTCCAACTTGCGACGACTATCTTGCGGCGGAAGGGATCGAGGCAATCCGCGTCGACACAAGCGATGTCAATGCGCTAATACGCGAATGTACCCGGATACGTGCGACCTATCATATTGCTGGCATTACGGGCAGAGTGATGGACTATTCGACGGTTGGTGAGCTCTGCCGGCGTTTCGATCTACTTGGACCGAACCCCGCATCTATTGAAAGATGCCGAGACAAATTCACTCAACGTCAGCTTCTTGCGGAGGCAGGCGTTCCGATGCCTGCCTTTCGCGTGGCAGCGAATGCTAGGGACGTTGAAAGGGCTGCCGCAGAGATCGGTCTGCCGGTGATTCTCAAGCCAACTGTAAACGGCGGCAGTATCGGAGTCCGATTGTGCCGCAACTTCGACGAGGTGGCCGAGCATACGGCCTATCTGTTGAGCGAGAAGCACATATGGCTATCCTCGCGGAGGATACTGGTCGAGGAATTCGCACAAGGCCCCTACTATGCTGCTGACATAATGGGAAATGAGGTAATTGGGATTGGCGCCGGTGACTTCGGCCCTCCGCCGCATTTTGTCTATCGTCAGTACACCTATCCGGCCATGCTAACTGGTGAGGAGTATGACCGTATTGCCGATATTTCGTTGAGCTGTTTGCGAGCTCTCGACCTTGGCTGGGGCCCAACGAACATTGAATTCCGGTGGACGAGGGGTGGCCCAGTCGTCATCGAAGTTAACCCGCGAATGGCCGGCACGCCCGATCCCCAACTGGTTCGGCTGGCTTACGGTGTCGATCTAATCACCGAACATATCAAGTTAGCGATCGGCGACGAATGGGATCTGCGCAAGAGGGACCTGCAGACTGCGGCCGCGCGGTTCCTTGTTGCTGATCGCGACGGCACCCTAGCTTGGATTGGCGGCGACAGCCGAGCAGCCGCTGTGTCAGGTGTCGCCGAGGTCAAGTTCTATGTTCAACCCAAAACGCCAATCGTCAGGAAAGGCGATTACCGAGACACGATCGGACATGTCATCGTCGCTTCACCTAGCCATGCTCAGACGGAGGCAACGCTGCAGCGAGCGGTCGACTTAATCGATTGGTCGATCACACCATTTCCGACCCTTGCCGAATAGCAACAATCTGCTGCTGGCACCTGCCGCCGCAGGTGGCGTAATGGTAAGAGCTGATCGTGGCCGTACATTGGTGCAATTGTCTCAACCCGGATGCCAAAGTTGAGGCGTGTGGGATAGGGTTTGTTTCCCATAGCCTCGTCATAGCACCCAACCCAGAAGTAAACTGATAAGAGTTTTAATGAGAAACGCCAGGAGCGAGGAATCTCTGCGCGGCGAGCAATTCGCGTCGTGCTTTGGGCTTATGTCTGACGACAGAAGTCTCCATGTTCTTGAGGGGTTGCTAACCGGCCGGAGGCAACCCCGCGGCGGCGCTGTCGGAAGAAGCGATGGCATGGAATGCGGCTCGGCCTGGCTGTCGAGGTCGCCCAAGGTAAGCGTCAAGCTGACCCCATCTGGCGTGGCTTGAGGCGATGAGCGAGACATACTGACACTGAAGCAAGGAGCCGAGGAGCTTGCAGGGTCAATTCCTATGTCTGCGCTTATGCCTGATAGTAGAAGTCCATGTTCTTGAGGCGGCCCCGAAGCCGCTGGAGGCAAGCCCGCAGCGTCCGCGCCGGCGCTGGTCGGCGGAAGCGAAGCCGCGGCTGACTGTTGGCGCTGGTGCGCGATGCCGGCGCGGACCCCTTCAGTGGCGGGCTTTACGTCTTCCGCGCGAAAGAGCAGACAGGATCAAGATCGTGTGGTGGGACGGCAGCGGCGTGTGTCGTTACGCCAAGCGGCTGGACGAGGCGAAGTTCTGCTGGCCGGATCGGCCACGGGTCCAGCTCAATCATGCCCAGCTCATGGCTCTGGTCGACGGAATGGAGTGGAAGCGAATTCGGACGGTGACGGTCTGGCGGCCGCAATCGGTTGGGTAAAACCCTGCGGCAGAATGAATCAGGAAGCTGAAAAGCGGGAAAATTGCCCGCGAATATGCTCTGAATTTGGCCATGCCGGCACCGATCTTGGGCTCCCGGATGACGTTGACGCGCTCAAGGCGATGTTTATTGCCATGGCCGAAAAGGCCGCCCTTCTGGAGGAGCGCAAGGTCCATCTCGAGCTGGTCAACAAGAGCGCCGAGGAGCGGATCGCAGACTGACGGCAACCGTGAAGATGCTGGAGGGGTCGCGCTTCGGCAGCCGCTCCGAAAGGCTGCGGACCGGCGCGCTTAGCGAGGAGCAGTATGCTCTCGTCTTCGACGAAATCGAAATCAGCGTGGAAGCGCAGATGGAAAAGGCTACGGGAAGCTCGAAAGTGAGGCGCGCGCCGCGCGCGCGCAAAGGCTTTGCGGCCCATCTCGAACGGGTCAAGGTGGTGATTGAACCCGAAACGCCAGCCGGTTGCGCGGGATTGGAAGGGATTCTGATCGGGGAGGACGTCTCCGAACGGCTTGATGTCACCCCGGCGAAGTTCCGGGTGATCGTCACGCGTCGCCCAGATATGCCTAAAAGGTCTGGACGGCATCATCCAGGCAGCCGCACCCGCCCGCATCGTCGAAAGCGCCAACCCGATCTAAGCGCTGATGGCCCAGATCGCGGTGTCGAAATACGCCGATGGCCTGCCGCTCCATCGCCAGAAAGCGATCAATGCCCGCGATCAGGTCGAAATCGGTCACAGATGGCGCGGGCTTCGAGCTCGAGCCGCTCGCCGATTACGCACTGACCCGCATCAAGCAGAGTGAGCGGGTCTTCGCCGATGAGACCACGCTGCCAGCGCTGGCCGGGATCGGGCAAGGCCAAGACGGCCTACCTCTGGACCTATTTCCGCGATGATCGGCCGTTCGGGGGACAGCGGACCGCCCATCGCCGCTACCGCTCCAGGACAGTCGTGCCGGCGAATGTGTCGCCCGCCATCTGGACGGCTATCGCGGCATCCTGCCGGTCGACGGATACGCCGCCTATAACCGGCTGGCCCGATCCAATCGGGGCAATGATGGTGTGATGCTGGCGGTGTGCTGTCGCACGTGCGGCGCACGTTCTACGAACTGCATGCGGCAGGCTCGCAGACGGTGGCGCAGATGGCCCCGCTGTGGGCCGCCGAGGAGGCCGTGCCAGGTAGCTCGGATAGCTGCGCGTCAGGAGAAATCAACCGCCGTCCTTCCCGCTTCTCTGCGCTGTGGGAAAAGGAGCTGCCGAAGCTGTCAGGAAAATCGAAGCCCGCCGAGGCGATCCGCTGTGCACTCGCCGGCGTGCCGCGCTGGAACGCTTCCTGACCGACGGACGCATCGAAATCGACTCCAATACCGTCGAGCGCGCCCATCCGGCCACAGACGAAGACTGATTCAAAATGCACCTCCTTTTCAAATGGCGGAAAACAGCGATTCCTGGTTGTCGTCGTGGATGCGACGCGGAGTATTGCGCGCCAAATCGGCCTTGGTCCCTTCGTCTTCGAGATCGCTGGCGCGGATCTGGTAGGGCGCGCCGCGCATGACCTGCTCAGCGGGCGCCGATGTCGGCCAGGATAATTTGACCAGGATTATTCGCGCGGTGCGTCAAGCATGATCCCGGTTTGCCGCCAGGTCATCCGTTGATTTAAGAAAAGGTCCCACATCCTTCTGGCCTTAGTCCGCGATGCTGGCTCGGACCTGTTTCAAGGCGCGCTTTACGTCTTGCGCGCCAAAGAGCCGACTGGGTGAAGATCGCTTGTGCGACAGCTGGACAAGGCGAAGTTCTGCTAGCCGCGGATCGGCCTCCACCGGTTAGCTCAATCGTGCTCAGCTCCTGGCACTGGTCGACGGAATGGAATGGAAGCGGTACGGATGCTGACCGTCAGGCGACCACGGTCGGTTGGTGAAACGCTGCGGCATCATGGCGCTACATGAAGACAAAACACGACAGACGGACGTTGCGCTCCTCCAGAAGGGCGGCCTTTTCGGCTGTGGCAGTAACTATCGCCCTTGAGTCAACGTCGTCGGGGGAGCTCAAGATCGGGTGCCAACATCACAAAAATCAGAGCATATTTGCGGGCAATTTTCCCGCTTTTCAGCTTCCTGATTCAGTGCGGGCTATATCAGTAAAATTAATAGGGTGTCACAAAAACGTAATAAATTGACCGGTTTTGCGATTCCTTTCATCGTTTGACATGCAAACTAGTGAGCAAGCTCAAACGGATTGTTCTTCATGGCGAGGATTTGCTCCCGCTCGGCAAAGCGCGGCGTCCCGGGAGAGCTGGTATGAAATCGATCTCGGTGCGATCAGGCACAATTATCGTCAACTGCGCGCGCATCTGCCCGGGACGGTGAAAATTTTCGCCTGCTTGAAGCGCAATGGATATGGCTGTGGTGCGGGGCCCGTCGCCCGCACCCTGGCGGCAGAGGGGGCGGACGGCTTTGCTGTCGCCACGCTGCCGGATGCCGTGGCCATTCGGGAAACTGGTATTGATCTCCCGGTTCTGCTCTATCCCGGTCCTCTGCCGATATCAGCGAAAACAATTGAAGCACTCGGACTCACCGTGACCGTCTCCAACGTCGATGAACTGGAGCGCTGGCGTGAGGCCATGAGCACCACCCGCATCTTTGTTAAGGCGGACCTCGGGTTCTTCAGGGCCGGGGCCACGCCGCAGGAGATGGGTCGACTTCTCGCGGCCGCGCACGCCTGTAACGACGTCGAAGTCCAGGGACTCTACGCCCATCTCAGTGAATTGCCCACATCGACGCCATCGGCTGCAAGCGAGCAATTCTCCCGCCTACAGCGGATTCTACGGGAGGCCGAGGCGTCCGGCAATCGTCCTGCTATCACCATGATGTCGAGCACCGCAGCCGTGCTTCGGTATCCCGCGATGGATCTCGATGCGGTGGATCCCGGGGCCTTGTTTATCGGTCTTCATGAGACGGACCGACCCATGCGGCCCGTCACCCTACGGCCGGCTCTTAAAGCCATTTCGACATGCCTCGTCTCCGTCAAGCGGATCGATGCTTCTCTCGGCCAGATACCAGACATACCCGGTTTTCGGCCGAGAATGACGATCGGTGTCTTGGGTATGGGGTGGGGGGATGGCCTACCGCGTCACGTCCCAGTCCAGGCGGAAGCGTTGGTGAGGGGGCAGCGCGCGCGCTTGCTTCCTCCCGCCCATCTCGAACACCTGCGCATCGATCTTACGGACGTCCCTGATGCGAGGTTCGGCGACCAAGTGCTCCTGCTAGGGCAGCAAGGGCTCCAGACAATCACGCAGGAAGAGGTCGCCGCTCAATGGGGCACAGACCTCATCGGTCTCTATGCCCAACTCCGAGATCACATCCCCCGTGTCTATGTCTGAAATCCAAGGCAAGAAAGAGGAATTCGGAATGAATGCAATCAAAACAGCACCGTCACTCCTAGTAGTAGCAATGTTCGGTCAGGAGAGCGGGCAGCAATGACGGCCATTATAAGGGCGGTTCCTAGCCCTCGCCATACAGTGGCCAACGACGCCGCCGAAGCGATCCACGTCGAGAACCTGCACAAGAAGTTTGGCGCGCTCCATGTATTGAAGGGGGTCTCTCTATCTGCGCGCGACGGCGATGTGGTCGCGGTCATCGGTGGCAGCGGCTCCGGCAAATCAACGCTACTTCGCTGTATCAACTGCCTGGAAGACCCGACTAGCGGTGTTATCAGGGTGAATGGTGAGGAAATTCGCCTGAAGCGGCATGGCGCTGGGAACAGTGTCCCGGCGGACCGAAAGCAGATCGAACGCATACGTTCCAGGCTCGGCATGGTCTTTCAGAGCTTCAATCTCTGGAGTCACATGACCCTACTCGAAAACGTGATCGAGGTGCCGGTTCATGTGCTCGGCGTCAGCCGGAAAGCAGCGATTGTTGATGCCGAGAAGCTGCTTGCAAGAGTGGGGCTTCTGGAAAAACGGACTGTTTACCCAGCATTTCTATCAGGCGGCCAGCAGCAGCGTGGCGCAATCGCTCGGGCGCTTGCGGTCCAGCCACGTGTCATGCTCTTCGACGAACCAACTTCATCACTCGATCCTGAACTCATCGGCGAGGTGCTCGGCGTCATTGGCGGTTTGGCTCGTGAAGGTCGCACCATGATCCTGGTCACGCACGAAATGAAATTTGCCCGGGAAGTCGCGACCCACGTGGTCTTTCTCCACGAGGGCCGCGTCGAGGAAGAAGGGCCACCGGAAGCAATATTCGGATCGCCGAAATCGGAGAGGCTTCAACAGTTCATCCGCAGAGTAAGGTAGCGAATGGAAAACCAGCGAATAACTGTAAAGGGGACCAATCATGAATGTACTTTCTAAAATTTTGACAGCAGCAGCAATCCTTTGCGCATCGACTTTGATGGCGCAAGCGGAGCAGGTGAAGGTTGGAATCGCTGCAGAGCCTTCCCCACCGTTCGCGTCCCTGGACGCCTCAGGAAAATGGGTCGGCTGGGAGATTGAAATCATTAACGCGATCTGCGCCGAGGCAAAATTCGACTGCGCCGTCACCCCCGTTGCTTGGGACGGGATCATTCCTTCTCTGACGTCCAAGAAAATCGATGTCATCATGGCCGGGATGTCAATCACACAGAAGCGCAAAAAGACGATCGACTTCTCCGACAAGTACTTTAGTGACAGCGGGTACACGATTGCCGCCCCCAAGGGCGTTGCGATGGATCCTACGCCTGAAGGCCTCAAGGGCAAGATTCTCGGAATTCAAGTCTCTACCAATGCCGAAGTCTACGCAAGCAAGCATTTCAAAGACAGGTTGGCCGAAATGAAAACGTACCAGACACAGGATGAGATCAATCAGGACCTAGTCGCCGGCAGGATCGACGCCATTCTCGCCAGCCCGCTTACCATTGATCAATTCATGAAAACTGAACAGGGCAAGGCCTGCTGCGAGATTAAAGGCAAGGTTGCGAATGATCCTGATATTATGGCGCCGGGCGTCGGGGCGGGTCTGCGCAAAGGAGACACCGCGCTCAAGGAAAAGATCAACGCTGCGATCAAGGGAATCCGTGCAAACGGTAAGTACGACGAGATTACGAAGAAGTATTTCGATTTCGACATCTATGGGGGCTGAAGACACTTTTTCCTTGGTGAAATTTTCCTGGCAAATTCACCCTCCCAGTCACCGTTCCTCCCAGATGGGAGAGAGGACAGCGTCCTTCCTCGCACACCAGTGAACGCCAGGTTTTGGTGAGGGTCAATTCTCAATGCTGTTAAGGGAAGCGCTTATGACCGACTCTCTCTTTTTGCCGCTGGCTCAGACCGGCATTTTCGAGTTGCTTGCACCTGCGCCGCCTGGATGGGGCGGAAATCTGCTGCGCGGATTCATTAATTCAGTCGAGATCGGCGTCGGAGCCTTTTCCTTGGGACTCCTTATTGGCACTGGCGGTGCATACGGCAAGCTCTATGGCGGACATGTGCTCCGCGATTTGCTTCAAGTCTACACCACCCTCATCCGAGCGGTGCCGGAACTCGTGCTAATTCTGCTCGTCTATTTCGCGGTTCCGGACCTGATCAATCGCCTCCTGGACATTCTGGGCTACGGATTGATCGACGTCAGCGGGCCCGTAGCAGGCATCGTTGCGCTCGGCTTCGTACAAGGTGCATACGCAACCGAGGTGCTGCGCGGCGCGATCCTCGCGGTACCGCAAGGCCAAATCGAGGCGGGACGAGCCTTTGGTATGACGCCTACGATGCTGATGCGACGCATCACACTGCCCGCGATGCTGCCCTTCGCAATCCCAGGTCTTGCGAATCTCTGGGTGATCGCATTCAAGAGCACAGCTCTTCTGGCCGTTGTCGGCTTCAACGAACTGACCCTCGAAACACGACAGGCAGCGGGCGCTACAAAAGCCTACTTCACCTTCTTCATGGCCGCTGGCATGCTTTACTTATTGCTTACCTTGATCTCCAACGTTCTGATTGGAGGCGTCGAGCATTGGGCGAGACGCGGCCAGCCGCCGATAGCGGAGAGCCGCTGATGACCTATTCCCCCACTGCCTCCGCGAGTTCGCGCCCGGTTGCCTGGTCGGTGCCACATCGCATTGCATTGATCGCGATAGCCATTGCCTTGATCACCTTAGCAGCTGTCTTAATGCGATGGGACTGGCTTGCCGATTACTACACGCTTGCGATTGTCGGTTTATGGCGAACGATCTGGATTCTGATCGTGACCAGTATCTTTGGATTTATCTTAGCTGTGCCGCTTGGACTCGCACAAGTGACGGGGACGATTTGGCTCAGTCTTCCAGCGAAAGCTTTTTGCACCGTAATTCGGGGCACGCCGTTGCTTCTGCAAATCTGGTTGCTCTATTATGGGCTTGGCTCGCTCTTCCCGCAATATCCATGGATTCGCGAATCCGATCTCTGGCCCCTTGTTCGACAGGCGTGGCCCTACGCTGTACTCGCTTTGACGCTGTCCTTCGCAGGCTATGTGGGCGAGATTATGCGCGGTGCTTTGGCTGGCGTGCCGCGCGGCCAACTCGAGGCCGCAAGCGCTTTCGGTATGAGCCGTTGGAAACTATTTCGCCGGGTCTGGTTGCCGCAAGCAATCCATAAGGCGTTGCCGACGTTGGCTGGTGAAACAGTGGGGCAGCTCAAAGCGACACCGCTCGTCGCTACGATCACGGTTATCGACCTTTATGCCGTTGCTCTCCGAGTTCGTCAGGACACATTCGTCATATACGAGCCATTACTCCTGCTGGCATTGGCATACATGGTCCTCACGGGATTCCTCGTATGGTTCTTCAATAGTCTCGAGGCCCGTATCCCGGTCCGAGTAGGGTGACGCGGGTTGAACCGGCGCGCGGTGAGCAGTTAGTCTGCCGCGACGGCCGTGATCGTTGGAAGCTCCACCAACAGAGTGCCCGGAACGACGAAGATATCCCTCGCTTGCGGAAAATTACTCGACACGATCCGCATTCACGAGAGCGCAACAACCAGTCGTGGGCCTAACGCAAATGACACGTTCAGACTCCGCGAGTTCGGGAACCCATTCGGTTTGTTGTTTCTGATTTCTCCAAATTCGTGATTCCAATGCAGAGCTTCTACGAGGCAACTGTTTCCCGTAAAGTCTACCCACAACTGACGGGCACACTGGACACGCAGGTCTGCATCATCGGTGCCGGGCTCGCCGGCCTATGCACTGCGCTCGGACTCGTGGAACGCGGCGTGCGCGACGTCGTGGTTCTCGAGGGCGAGCGGGTCGGCTTTGGCGCATCGGGCCGCAACGGCGGATTCGTCTTCGGCGGTTACAGCCTCGACAACGCCGACCTGCTGCGCACGCTCGGCCGCGACGAGGCACGTCGCCTGTACCGGCTTACAATCGACGCGGTCGACTTGATCCGCGCGCGGATTGCTCGCTACGCCATCGACTGCGACATCGTCGACCGCGGCGTGATGTTGGCAAACTGGTTCGACGATCAGGCTCGGCTGGACGGACTGCGCTCGCTGATGAAGCGAGAATTTGACGTTATATGGGAGCCGGTCGCGACGGAATCGCTGCGCTCAAGGTTGAGGACTAGGCGCTATCATGGTGGTCTCTTTGAGCCCAACGCGTTTCATTTCCATCCACTCAAGTACGTGCTCGGCGTCGCCCAAGCGGCGATGCAAGGGGGCGCGCGTGTCTTTGAGCAATCCTCGGCCTGCGCGATTGAGCGCGACGGCATGAGCTTCGTCGTGCGTACGCCGGAAGGCGCGGTGCGGGCGAAAGATGTCGTGTTCGCAGGCGGTGCCTACACGCGAGGCGTATCACCCCAAATTGAGCGAGCCATACTGCCGATCGCGACCTACGTGATTGCAACTGAGCCGCTCGGTGCCCGCCTTGCCGAGGCAATTGATGCTTCGCATGCAGTCTATGATACGCGCTTCGCGTTCGACTACTATCGACCGTTAAAGGACACACGAATTCTTTGGGGAGGGCGAATCTCGGTGTTCAACCGTGATCCAGGCGCCATCGCGCGCCTACTCAGGCGTGACCTTGAACGCGTGTACCCGCAGCTCAAAGACTTTCAAGTCCATCACGCGTGGGGGGGGATGATGAGCTACGCGCGCCACAAGATGCCGCAGATTGGTCGCACCGCTGACGGCCTATGGCATGCGGTCGCATTTGGAGGGCATGGGATAGCGCCGACCACGGTCGCGGGTGAAACAATCGCCGCAGCACTAGCCGAGGGCAGACCGGTGCCAAAGAGCTTCACTAGGTTTGGACTGACCCGTACGTTCGGCCTCGCGGGCCTCGCCGCAGCGCAGCTCACGTACACCGCATATCAAATGCGCGACACGCTCGCTCAGGGCGTGAAGTTCCAGGTCCGATAGACTAGGTAAAAAACAGTCATGAAGTCAGCGGATGAAGTTTCAAGGGGCGGCCAATTGAAAATTGGCTTCATCCTTGGCCGCTCTTTTACTCTTTCTGCGTTCTCGCTGTTCGTGGACACTCTCAGGTTGGCGAGTGACGTGGCCGACAAATCCGGTAGGGTTTTCGCCGATTGGCAGGTTCTGGGGAGCACCCCGCGCTTGATCTCCTCCAGTTGTGGAGTGCAGGTCGCGCCGACATCGAATTTCGTGGACCCTGTTGAGTTCAATTATGTCGTGGTCGTGGGCGGTCTCCTAAAAAGTGAATCTCCAGTTGACAACGAGACAGTCAGCTATCTCAAGAGAGCCGCAGCCAAGAACGTTCCATTAATCGGCGTCTGTACAGGGACGTTCATCCTGGCCGAGGCTGGCTTGATGAAGCAGCATCATACCTGTGTGAGCTGGCTCCACTATAACACCTTCCGCGAGCGCTTTCCGGGCCACCAGGTCCGGGCGGACCGTATATTCAATCTCGATCGTAGCAGGGGATCATGCGCCGGGGGCAGCAGCGCGGCAGATATGGCGGCGTCAATCGTCAGACGTCATATCAGTGCAGAGGCCGAGAGAAACGCACTCGAAGTGCTGCAGATTGAGAAGGCGCGCTCGGCTTTAGACATCCAGCCGCGCAGACCCCTTTCAATCGAATGCGACGACCCGCGGCTCAAAGCGGTTCTCATAATCATGGAGAGCCACCTTGAGAATACAATCCCCATTTCCAAGCTGGCAGCTTCAGTCGGACTATCTCGAAGGCAACTCGAGCGCCTGTTCATGAAGAAAACAAAGATATCGCCGGCACTTGCGTACAAAAAGGTGCGTCTGGAACGGGCGAGACGCCTCGTGATGCAGACCAGGGTTCCGTTAGTCGAGATCGCCGTGGAGGTCGGGTTTGAAAACCTCTCGCATTTCTCACGGCTGTTCCGAGAAGCTTATGGTCAACCGCCTAGCAAGTTCAGGTCAACAGTTTCAAACTGACTGAAATATTTTTCCGTAATGAGGCACGACCGCTTCGCCGACCGAGCTGACGTTCACTGGAGAAGGTTCAGATGCAGTAATATGACTTCCATATTCCGAAGCAGCAGGACGACTGGGGCGCTTCGAGATGTTCTGCTGCCTCCTTGAGCGTCAGGTCTGCCTTCTGTCTCAATGTCGCAAAATCCGTTCGCCTGCTGCTGCGCATTCCGTCCCCGAATCCTAAGAGCGGTGTTTCCGGACCATCTCTCGGGAGTGGTTTCGATCTGTGAGGTTGCCGGTTCTACATTGGAATCGGAGTTCGGCTTGTGCTGGAGCTGAATCAAATGCTTCCGAGGTCGCCGGCCGATCGTCTCAGGCCGCAGCAGGTCTTCGCCTGGCGCCGCGAAGCGCGCAACAGGCAACTGCGGTGTGACAAAATTCACTTGCTTTCGTGCCCGGCGGCGGTGGTAGCGCCGGAATCTTTAGCTAGGCATCCATCGAAGCAGCGAAAATGGAAAGCCACCCGAGACGCCAGTGTGCTCGAGCTTGAAATCGACGGCATCGCCATGCCGCGTTGGCCGGGCGCCGACCCCAACGCAGCTGCGGTCCCAACGGAAGCAAGGACTGTCCTCATGAGTAGAAGTTACTGACTCGTGACTAATATACGTTTGTAAGTCCGGCTGCGGTATCCAACACTAAGGCACTGAAATCAACAAGTTGGTGCGAGACACGCGTCGTGCTGTGTCTAGTCAGACTTGAATACCCTTGGAGGCGCGGCGTGAGTACCGTTCATAAATACATGCCCTCGCAGCGTGAGCAGGAATTTTTGGGAAAAGTGGTCAACGGCAAATACGACCGGCAGATCATCACCGGCATAGCCAAATTCGCCAGCGGTGACGTGTCCCAGGACATGCGGGGGTTCTATTCCCAAGAAGAACTCGACCAGATTCTCGAGTTGAAAGACACCCCGAGAGATCTGGAGGCGCGGATGCCGATCAAGATCACGCGGCACTATTATGAGCAGGCGCAATACAGCCGGCCCATGCAAACGCTCGTAAAAGCTAGCCCGAAAGAAACCTACGATCTCGATGGTGCCGAAGATCCGGGCAAGCAAATGACCTACAGCCCGCGCGAGGGGCTGATCCACAAGTATGAGCTTGGTCTTCTGTATGTGGCGTCCACCTGCTCCGCTCACTGTCGCTTCTGCTATCGCGAGGAGCTGATCGGCCGCAAAGAGATCACTCGCGAGGATGGGACCGTTGCTCCTAAGGGGTTGGCGCAGCTCGGCGAAATTGTCGAATACATTCGCGAGCACAACAGGGCGGTAACCGCGAATGGCGGTCTCCATCCAGAAAGCGGCCGTGAAAAGCTTCGCGAGATTCTTATGTCAGGCGGCGATCCCATGGTTCTAGGGAACAAGAACATCGCTGCCTGGCTTGGCGGGCTCGCGGAAGCCGGCGTCGAGAATATCCGCATCGGGACCAAGGAGTTGGCTTTCCATCCGCGGCGGTTCGATCAGGCTTTCTTTGCGATGCTTGATGCCTTTCATCAAGCCTATCCGGAGGTCAGCCTGCGAATGATGGTGCACTTCAACCATCCTGACGAGTTCCTCCGCAAGACACCGGATGGCGGCTATCTCGACAATCCTGGCGGTGGCTTGGAATGGATCGCCGAAACACGGGTTTCAGTCAGGGAACTTGCCCGGCGCGAATGGATCACCATCCACAATCAGTCGCCGATCATTCGCGATATCAATGACGATGCCGAGGCGCTGCGGATCATGCAGCGCGAGATGCTCCGAAACGGAATCAACAATCACTACTTCTTCTGCGGTCGCGACATAGTCGGACATAAGGCGTTCAATGTGCCAATCGAACGAGCGTGGCAGATCCTGAACGAATCGCAGAAGGGCTTGTCGGGGGTCGAGGCCCATGCGCGGCTTTCGATTACCCACTACAAGGGCAAGACCGAAGTGGCGGCCGTCACCAACGAGCCGGTGCCGGGCGTCCCTGGCGGTGAAAATGGCGTCGTTATCTTCAAGCTGCTGCGTTCGGCCGCTGATGCACGCGCCCGGTGCAAGGTGACAATCGTCGGCCGAAACCCGGATGCAATCTGGTTCGGCGGCTATGATGATCGCGTTATTTTCGATGAGGCTGGCCTTTATTCCATGTACGGGATCAGGCCCGCATTCCTGCAAGCTGCGGAGTAGCGGCGGATACGATCTGCTATTTCCAAACGGGTATGGGGGCCGGACGTGACCTATGTCGTCACAGAGAACTGCATCAAGTGCAAGTTTACGGACTGCGTCGATGTGTGTCCGGTCGATTGCTTTTACGAGGGACCTAACTTCCTCGTTATTCACCCCGACGAATGCATTGATTGCGATGCCTGTACACCGGTTTGTCCGGCAAAGGCGATCTACCGGGACACGGATTTGCCGGCAGATATGAGGCACTTCCTGGAGCTCAACGAAGAGCTTTCGCAGTTGTGGCCCAACATAACCGATTCCAGGGAATCGCTTCCCGATGCAGCCGCATGGGATGGAGTAGAGGGCAAGTTAAGCCATCTAGAGCGCTAGACGCTATCGGGAGATCCGCATGGACACTATATACTCGGGAATATCCAAGAGTGCTGCCCTATTTGAGCGCGCCAAGTCCGTTTTGCCGGGCGGATGCAGCCGAAACACCATTCTGCGCAAGCCGCATCCGATTTACGTCGAGCGAGGGCAAGGGTGCTACGTCTACGATGTGGAGGGTGTCCGTCGCATCGACTTTGCGAATAATGTGGCGTCGCTAATTCACGGGCACGCGCACACGGCGATCATTGCTGCTGTCAGCGAGCAGCTGCGGAAAGGAACCGCTTTTACTGTCGCGACCGAAGCCGAGATTGATTATGCCGAGTACATTTGCAGCCGTAATCCTGCCTTTGAGAGAATCCGCTTCGTCAATTCGGGAACGGAGGCGGTCATGGCGAGCCTCAAAGCTGCGCGGGCATTCACCCGGCGGCCGAAGATCGCAAAAGTCGAAGGCGCCTATCACGGTTTCTACGACTATGCCGAGGCAAGCCAGACAGCCAAGCCGGACAGTTGGGGACAGGCGGACCGCCCGTCCAGCGTTGCGGTATCTCGCGGAACGCCTCAGCGAGTACTCGACGATGTCGTTGTGATCCCGTTTAACGACGTGCAGCGCGGCCTCAAGATACTCGACGAGCACCGCGACCAATTGGCGTGCGTGCTCGTCGATGTGCTTCCCCATCGCATAGGTGTAATACAGGCCGCCGAAGACTTCGTTCGAGCGTTGAGACGCTGGACCGAACAGAACGGTGCGCTTCTCGTCTTCGACGAGGTGATCACGTTCCGGTCCAAATTCGGAGGCGCGCAACAATGGTACGATGTCCAGCCGGATATCACCGCTTTAGGCAAGATGATCGGGGGTGGCTTTCCCGTTGGGGGCATTGCCGGACGCGCGGATGTGATGGAAGTCTTGAACCCACTAAATGGGCCGGCGCCTTTTCCGCTATCTGGCACTTTCTCGGCAAACCCAATCACAATGACAGCCGGCCTCACGGCAATGAAGTTGTACCACCGGGAAGCTGTTGAGAAGCTCAACGCACTGGGCGAGCGCGCGCGAAGCTCAATCGGCGAGGCGATCAGGACAGCGGACGTGCCTGCTTGTGTCACCGGCCGAGGATCGATGTTTCGGATTCATCTATCCGCGGATGCGCCTGAGAACTACCGGCAGGCTTACCTGTCGCCGGAGAAAGCTGCGCTTCTTTCTGCATTCGTCGGGCATCTTTTCCACGGCGGCCTCCTCATGGTGGAAACGGGCACAGGTTTCCTATCCACGGCCATGTCGGACCAGGACATCGATGACATGGCGGCTGTGGTCCTCGTCGCCCTGCGTAAGATCAAGCCTTACCTGTAAATCGAGCTTTTCGCAGCCGGATCTTGCGCGACGCGAAACAGTCAAACCCGGAGCCGCGATCTTGGTGAAGTTCTGCTCTCTCCCCGAAGCCCTTGCGGAGAACCTCTTCGACGGCGACAACGTGGCGTTTGAGGGGTTCACACATCTCATACCGCATGCAGCGGCGCACGAGGCGATCCGGCAGGGACGGAGGGAATTGACCCTGATCCGCATGACGCCGGATCTGGTCTACGACCAAATGGTGGGGCTGGGGATGGCGAAAAAGCTCATCTTCTCTTATCTCGGCAATCCCGGCGTCGGACTCTTGCGACGCTGCCGCGACGCGATCGAAAATCGCCATCCACGGGTAGTCGAGATTGACGAGCACAGCCATGCCGGCATGGCGAACGCCTACGAGGCGGGGGCGGCGGGGCTGCCATTTGCCGTATTCCGTGGTTATCGTGGTGCGGGACTCGCCGAAGTCAACCCAAACATCAGATCGGTCACCTGCCCCTTTACCGGGGAGAGGCTCGCCGCGGTCCCGGCACTCCGACCCGATGTGACCTTTATCCACGCGCAGAAGGCGAACCGCAAGGGCGACGTGCTCATCGAGGGCATCATCGGCATCCAGAAGGAGGCGGTGCTCGCGGCCAAGCGCGCCGTGGTAACGGTGGAGGAAGTCGTCGAGGACTTTGGCGGTGTGCACCCCAATTGCTGCGTTCTGCCCAACTGGACGATTGCGGCAATCGCTGTCGTGCCGGGCGGCGCGCATCCCTCATACGCACATGGTTATTATGCGCGCGACAATGGGGCCTATCTCGAATGGGACCGCATCGCCGCCAACCGCGAAAGCTTCGGAGCATGGATGAAGACAAACGTTCTCGAGGCGAAGCCTGAAGATTTTGCGCACCGGGTTGGCCATTTGCGGAGTGCGGCATGAGCGAGGGCGGCTTCACATCCGACGAGATGATGATGATTGCCGCCGCACGGGCGCTTTCCAGCCGCGATGTCTGCTTCGTCGGTATCGGCGCGCCCTCTGCGGCCTGCAACGTCGCGCGGCTGACGCACGCGCCTGGCATCACGCTCATATACGAGAGCGGTACGATCGGCACGGCCCCGGAGGTGCTTCCCTTGTCGATCGGCGATGGGGAACTGTGCCAGACGGCTGTGACAACGGTCTCGGTGCCCGAAATGTTTCGCTACTGGCTGCAGGGCGGACGTATAACGGTTGGCTTTCTAGGCGCCGCGCAGCTCGATCGACACGGCAACATCAACACTACTGTCATTGGAGAGTATTATCACCCAAAGACGCGGCTTCCGGGAGGCGGTGGGGCTCCGGAAATCGCGACCTCCTGCGGCGAGGTTTTCATCACAATGAAGCAGTCACTGAGGGGTATGGTCGAGAAGATCGACTTCTTCACCTCGTTCGGTCACGGCGACGGCGGTGATGCGCGGGCGAAGCTCGGCATCATGACGAAGGGTCCGACGTTGCTCGTCACCGACCTTGCCGTATGGAGGCCCGAGCCGGAAACGAAGGAGTTCAAGGTGATGTCGCTTCATCCGGGGGTGACGCGGGACGCCGTGCAGGCTACGTGCGGCTGGAAGGTGAAATTCACCGACCGCCTCGAAGAGACACCACCGCCGAGTGGGGTTGAGCTTGCAACACTACGCGCCCTGAAAGAGCGCACGGAAACGGCGCACGGCGGCGGGAAGGAAGCGGCAGCCGGGGAGCGGCGTGACCATGGCTGAAGCCTTCATCTGCGACTATATCCGCACGCCGATCGGCCGCTTCGGCGGCGCGCTCGCTTCCGTCCGGGCCGACGACCTTGCCGCCGTGCCGCTCAAGGCTCTCGCTGGGCGCCATCTGGGTCTCGATCTCGAGGCGATCGACGAGGTCGTGATCGGCTGCGCCAATCAGGCGGGCGAGGACAATCGCAACGTAGCGCGCATGGCCCTGCTTCTCGCGGGCTTTCCAATGAGCGTGCCCGGTACGACGATTAACCGGCTGTGCGGCTCGGGCATGGACGCCGTTCTCACGGCGGCCCGCGCCATCGCGGCCGGCGAGATTTCGCTTTCGATTGCGGGTGGCGTAGAAAACATGAGCCGGGCGCCCTTCGTGCTCCCCAAAGCCGAGACGGCCTTCTCACGCTCGGCCCAGGTCTACGACACCACGATCGGCTGGCGCTTCGTCAACCCGCTAATAAAGAAGCAGCACGGCGTCGATTCGATGCCCGAGACGGGCGAGAATGTCGCCGAAGACTTCCAGGTTTCGCGCGCCGATCAGGACGCATTCGCGCTGCGGTCGCAGCAGAGGGCGGCACGAGCGGCCGCAAACGGCCGGCTTGCCCGCGAGATCACGCCGGTCGCAATCTCCCAGCGCAAGAACGAACACATCATCGTGGAGAAGGACGAGCACCCCCGTCCCGACACGACGATGGAAGCGCTTTCGCGCCTGCCGTCTCCGTTCCGGGAGGGCGGCACGGTGACGGCTGGTAATGCGTCGGGCGTCAACGATGGGGCGGCCGCCTTGATTATCGCCTCGGAGGAGGCCGTCAAGCGCCACGGGCTCAGACCCATCGCCCGCATTCTCGGCGGGGCGACCGCGGGCGTGCCGCCGCGCATCATGGGGTTCGGCCCGGCGCCGGCGACAAAGAAGCTCTGCGCGCGGCTCAGTTTGAAGGCGAGCTATTTCGACGTCATCGAACTCAACGAGGCCTTTGCAAGCCAGGGGCTTGCCGTCTTGCGCGATCTCGGACTTCCGGACGATGCCGAGCACGTCAATCCGAACGGCGGCGCCATCGCGCTCGGCCATCCGCTCGGCATGTCGGGCGCTCGCATCACCGGTACGGCAGCGCTCGAAATCGCCGGGCGCGGCGCGCGGCTGGCGCTAGCAACGATGTGCATCGGGGTCGGCCAGGGCATTGCCATCGCGCTTGAGCGTGTGTGAAGTGCCGCACGAAACCAGACCTGCCCCAAGGCTTTACGACGCTCGAGTTCGGGGTTGGCCGCGCCGCCCTAACTCGCCAGCTCTAACTCGTTTGGGAATTGATCTGAGATCGGTTCACGGCTTCACGAGGGAACGTGCTCACGTCGGTACTTCCGTTGCTAGCTGTTTACAACCAGTTTTGCGGCCGATGTTACGATTTTCGGTGCGAAGGCGGGAGCCGCAAGCGGATCGGAACACTTGCAAGCATCCCGCCACCAGCCAGTATGGCGATTGAGCAGGCGGGGGGCATTTCGAGATTGGCGCAACGTGCCGGTGCAATGGCGAGGAGCTATGTTCGAGCGATTGTCATGGTGGTCCGCCGTGCAGTCGAGATCAGCCAGCGCGTAAATGCGTTTACTTGGGCGTTAACGCCGCCTGCTGCGCTGACTACAAAATAGCTGTTGTGCGTCTTCAGAGGCGTGTCGCTTAGCGGGATCAAAATTCCACGCTCGAGCTCCGTTTCAATCAGATATTTGGGTAGGAGCGCGGCACCGAGCGAGGATGCGGCAGCCGAGATGATCATGGAAAACTGATCGAAATGTCGACCGCCCAGCAGCCGCTTGTCGCTGATTCCTTTAATAGCGAACCAGTCAATCCACGCGCTTTCGCGAGTGATGAGGTGCAGAAGCGGAGCAGCCGCGAGGCGAACGGGCTCGGTTATCATGTATGCATCGCGGAAGTTCGGCGATGCAACTGGCAGCATTTCCTCATCGAACAACTTATTCATTCGTGCGTCTGGCCAGTTGGCTCTTCCGAAATGGATCGCAACGTCGAAGCGCTCTCGTGTGAGGTCGAACGGGACGGTGCGGGTCTCTAGCCTGATTTCGATGTTGGGATGATCCTTCACAAACCCCCCCAATCTGGGAATGAGCCAACGACTGGCAAATGTCGGCAGGATACCGACACGTAACGTCGAATTTCGCTCGCCGGCGGCAATCGCCCGCACGACCGATTGCTTAAGGTTCTCAAGATCGACCGCCAGATCCGCCGCAAACTGTTTGCCAGCCTCGGTTAATGAGACGCGCCGGCCTACGCGCCGAAACAGTGTCACACCGATCATCTCCTCAAGTTCCTTAACTTGTCGGCTGACAGCGCTTTGCGTAAGATGAAGCTCCTCCGCCGCTTGGGTAAAGCTGTCGTGCCGCGCAGCGCACTCAAAGCTGCGCAAAAGCGCATAGGACGGACGATTGCGGTGACCTATTGATTGCACAGGTCCAACACCTTCCATGAGCGGCAGTACAGTTCCCGCTGCTTTAATACATTCAGTTATTTCATTTTCAATGGGAGTTTTTCGGATACCAAAGATCCCGAAGCAACATCCCTGAGCACCGCTGCCTGCAGTTCTTCCATGGAACGCAGTGTGTTGCAGCACCAACCTGCACAGGCGAGACGGCTCATCGGTCGTTCGATTACGGCACCGGCATCTTCAGCAGAAAGAGTTCCGAAAGTCGCCCGACAGTCTTCTTCGACCTTCTATGAGGAAATTCTTTCCGCGAGCTCGCATCGAAGCTCATTTAGAGGGTAAGCGACAGACCATCGCGCGCTGTAAGGATCGCGTTCCATTTCTGCATCGCCACCTTCGGCTTAACCGCGGCGTCAGCCAAATCGCACTCGGACCTAAGCTTATGACGAAATGTGCTTTGTCTTCTGTTGCCGTCAAGGTGCTTCAATTTTGCTCCTCATTCCTATTTGGAATGAATTGTTGAACAAATGTCGATATCAAGGCCGGCCAGATGATGCTTTGATCGCATGCAGGTCACCGAAATAGCCGAATGCGGAGGACGCTGCTTCGGCCCCTCTCGCAAGCAACTAGCCCGGAGTGGACGCAGACGCTGCGCTTCTGCTTATTCCGCGATGTTGTTGCGAGATCGGATCACTGATGGTCCACCCGCCGCCGTGACTTCGACGCCCGTCCCTAACGTTAGGAAACACGATGACTTCGCGCGCAACTCAGATCACAAATTCGTCACTCCGCCGCGAGGTCGAGGCGATCCTCGGTCGCTGCGGCGTCGATGCTGCGGCCCTTGCGGCTGGTGAGCTCGTTGTGAGATCCCCAATTTCGGGCGAAACGCTCGCCCGCCTGAAGATCGTAAATGCCGCAACCGCCGATGAAGCTATTGAAAACGCCCATTCGGCCTTCCTCGAGTGGCGACTGGTGCCTGCACCGAAGCGCGGCGAGCTGATTCGGCTACTTGGCGAGGAGCTCAGGGGGGCCAAGGACGACATCGGGCGCCTCGTTTCCATCGAAGTAGGCAAGATTCCTTCAGAGGGTCTGGGCGAGGTCCAGGAGATGATTGACATCTGCGACTTCGCCGTGGGCCTGTCGCGTCAGTTGCACGGCCTCACAATGGCTACCGAGCGTGCCGAGCACCGGATGATGGAGACCTGGCATCCGCTCGGCGTGACCGGCATCATCTCAGCTTTCAACTTCCCCGTCGCCGTCTGGTCGTGGAACGCGGCGCTTGCGCTTGTCTGCGGCAATTCCATCGTCTGGAAGCCCTCGGAGAAGACGCCGCTGACCGCGCTGGCGGCTCAGGCCCTGTTCAACCGCGCAGCCAAGCGCTTCCAAGAGGAGGGCGGAAACGTCCCGGAAGGGCTGTGCAGCGTCCTGATCGGCGCCCGCGATATCGGGGAGGTGCTGGTTGACCATCCTAAAGTGCCGTTGATCTCTGCCACGGGTTCGACGGCAATGGGCCGCGCGATTGGCCCTAGGGTCGCATCCCGTTTCGGCCGTGCGATCTTGGAACTTGGTGGAAATAATGCGGCAATCGTCACCGCGACCGCAGATCTTGACCTCAGCTTGCGCGGCGTTGCCTTCGCCGCAATGGGCACTGCCGGTCAGCGTTGCACTTCGTTGCGGCGCATGTTTGTGCATGAAAGCGTCTACGACAGCTTTGTGTCGCGGCTGAAAAAGGCCTATGCATCCGTGTCAGTTGGCAATCCGCTCGAATCCGGCAAGCTCGTCGGCCCGTTGATTGACAAGGCGGCCTTCGACGCGCTGCAGGCGGCGCTTGCCCTCGCAAAGGCAGCTGGCGGGACGATATTTGGCGGCGAGCGGGTCGATGCCGGCTTCGGCGAGGGGGCTTACTACGTCCGCCCCGCGCTCGTTGAGATGAACAACCAGACCGGTCCGGTCAAAAGAGAGACCTTCGCTCCAATCCTCTACGTTATAGGCTACAGCGATTTCGATGAGGCGCTACGGCTGCACAACGCCGTGCCGCAAGGTCTGTCGTCGTCGATCTTCACGAGCGACCTGCGCGAGGCGGAGACCTTCCTTTCCTCCCGCGGCTCCGACTGCGGCATTGCCAATGTGAACATCGGCCCGTCCGGCGCCGAGATCGGCGGGGCCTTCGGTGGCGAAAAGGAAACAGGCGGAGGTCGAGAATCCGGCTCGGACGCCTGGAAAGTATATATGCGTCGGGCCACTAACACCATCAACTACGGCCGCTCACTGCCTCTCGCCCAGGGCGTAGAGTTCGACGTCGCGTGAAGGCGACCACGGGACAGCCGCCTATGTCGTGTCCATACGCCAGATCGCCGGCGCATATGAGCTCATAGGCATCTGAGGGGGTGTTGGGAATGCATTTGATCAGAACCCGAAAGAGGTCACTTCTTGCCGCTGACGTCCGGTTCCCCAACGACCGCGACACTATGGCGGCGCGCCCTGCCGATTTACCTCCCGACCGGCAGGGCGCCTTTTTTGAGACGCCGGATCGTGAACTCGCTTCTTCGAGTTAATACGCTGGGAGCAGCAATATGGATTATGTCGAACCTAGTCTAGATGACGTCCATCACATACATTAGCTATGACAACCCTGCAATTTTTCCATGTCTGAGGCACTGGAGCCGGCTACGCAGGTCGTGTTGCGCGGCAGTGTTCTTGCACACTTGTCAATGTCCTACCGCTGCCGCGTGATGTTAGCGTGAGCCGATGCCGGAAGGTCGAGAAAGCTGCTGAACGGCAAACATGCAGACTGTCTTCGAGAGATTTTTAGAACGGCTTTCAGAAAGCGTCGACGAGACGGATCTCCGCGACGCCCTGAACGATGTCGCATCAGGACTCGATCTGCTCGCTTTTGCTTACCTTTCCTTGCCACCCCGGTCTGATGACAAACCCACGCTGATCTCGAATTATCCGGCGCCCTGGACAGAACGCTATCTTGATAACCGGTATCAGATCGTCGACCCGGTCATTGTGCGTGCACGCCGTGGCGGATGCCCGTTTCGTTGGGGATCCGATCTGAGCGGCGAGGAGCCTGCAGGGGCTCAGGTTTTCGAAGAAGCGGCGCAGTTTGGCATCTGCTGCGGCATGACGATCCCGATTATTGACCGCCGAGGAAATTTTGCAGCGATAACGTTTGCCGCTGACAAGCCCGACGCTGTATTTTTCCGCGCCGCAGAACGCCACGAAGAAGGTCTCCCGTATATAGCGACCTGTTTTCATATGTTCGTTCGCCGCAAACTGTCCGCCGATCGAATGATCGAGGGTGTCTTGCTAACGCCGCGGGAATATGAGTGCCTGCAGTGGGCAGCACAAGGCAAGTCCGATTGGGAGATCGGCTGCATCCTGGGGATCACACAGCGCACCGCCGCCTTTCATCTGGGCAACGCTCGCCGGAAGCTTGGGGTGACGACCACCCGGCAGGCAATTGGGCGCCTGGCCCGTTCGGGTTTCGGTTCACTGACGAGTTAGCTTCATGTGCGCGGCGGCGTTGAAACGTCGCCTGTGGCGCTCGAGTGCCTCAATGCCCTTTGTGCTGCCTGGGCCCCGATTGAACGTCGTTCTTCGGGGCATCCACCGATCGCTCGCCGGACCTTCACATCGCGAGATCGCTGAAGTGCTGATCGGGGAAGTCGGGTGCAAGCCGACTGGACGGATCCTGGCGATCACCTCCGCGACCGCATCCGGCGCATCTCTCCGGCCGTGCGCTCAGGAACGGGGACTGTCGTGAGTTACTTGCCGGAAAACGTGACAGTTCCATCCGTGCGTCAGCCGCCGAACAGTTCCTTGTAGCCGGTCGTTACCATCCAGTTCGCCCGGTCGATATGGCTGCGAACAGCCTTGCGGGCGCGCACCGGTTCAAGGACGGGGTCGATGCCGAGAATGAGTTCCGCCATTTCCTCTACGCTGGCATCGTCGGCGCAGGCGTCGAGGATGCGCAGGTAAATGGTGGAATGCTGCCTGTCGTAGCTCGTGATGCTGTCTGACCAGGGGACCTGATCGAGCAGTGCCGAGCTTTCAGTCCCATCTGTTCCCGTCGATCGATTCATCTCTGCTGCCGAACCTCGCATGTTGATAGCTGGATTCAAGACAGCATATCCCAAAATGGGATAATCCGGAACCGGGATTAGTGGCTGAGCCGGTCTTTACCTGACCGGGTCGCCTACATGCCCAAATCACTTCGATCTGCCCGCCACCAGCGGTTTCTGGCCCAGTTGATATCGTTGCGCAAGGCCAAAGGCATGACACAGGCACAGGTGGCCGAGAAGCTTGGCCGGCCGCAATCCTTCGTGGCCAAGTATGAGGGTGGAGAGCGGCGTCTCGATATCATTGAGTTTCTCGACGTAGCTGTGGTGCTTGAGGCTGATCCTTGCGAGATTCTGTTGAGCCTGCGGTCATAGCTAGTGGATTGATCGGGACGGACGAGTCCGATTTGGGATTCCCGGTTTTACGTACCTGTGCGACGATGCGGGATGCGCACCGGTATCAGCATCGTCGTCACGGCATCGGACAGGGCCCGGCTTAAGGCGCTCGTCGCGGCGCGCGGTTCGCCGCAAAAGCACGTGTGGCGCGCGCGGATCATCCTGTTGACCGACGATGGCTTAGGTACGGTCGCGATCATGGCGGCTACGGCCAAATCAAAGACCTGCGTGTGGCGCTGGCAGGAGCGGTTCATGGCCGAGGGCGTGGATGGCCTGCTGCGCGATAGGACCCGACCTCCGGGCATCGCGCCGCTCGAAACCTCGCTGGTCGACAAGGTTGTGGCGCTGACGCTGGCGCAGCCCGACCACGAGGCGACGCACTGGACGGTTCGCGCAATGGCAAGGGCGGTTGGCATGCTGGTCGAGAGCGCATGGCCTATAGGCATGCGCCGAGAGTCGGCGCGAAGAAGCTGTATCGTCTGGAGCAGGCGCCGCCAGCGGTGAGAGAGATCGCCTTGAAGCCGCAGGCCCGACTGACGGCCCGCTATCGAATGTTGAGCGCACGAGGCAAGAAGACGACAGTGGTCTGCACGGCTATAGCCCGCGAACTGGTCGGCTTCATATGGGCTTTTGCCAGGGAGGCGCACGCAACCTGATCTAGTCGCTGCAGGCGACACATCCTTCGCTCATGGGCGGGGCGGGACCACGGAAGGGGAATGCCCGTCAGACGCTTTGTGGCCGGCAGTTCGACCGACCGACGCCCGCGGTAAGATAAGAACAGCCCCGGATGCACAATCGGGAATGCGGAAACCAATCCGCGCATCAGAGCTTGATCACCGACGTCCTTCAGTTCCGCCTCCACCCATGCGCGATCATCAGAATGAACAACCGACCTCTCGATCGGCCGGACCCCCGCGTTCTGAACCTTGACAGCTGACATCAGAGCGCTGTTCTCAGGCCCGGCTTTGAGCTCGAGCAGCGTAATCTTCACCGTCGGCTTGCATCGGACTTCAGCTTAAGCGGATCGGCGCCGCAGCCGTAGACCATCATGAGATCGGCCGAACGACAGTAGCGGACGTTGGCGGAAGTAGCGAGCGACTGACTCTTGCTATCGCGCGCGATAATGCGCGCCGGCTGGCCACTCTAGGGAAAAACGCAATTACTCTGACGGCTGAGTTCGACTCATGAGGCCGATGCCCTAGCCAAAGCCATCATCGAAATGGTCGACCGGCTGACCGATGATCGCCGGTCTAAGCTCAGAACACGTGACGATCTGGCGCCGCTGCCAGGAACGTAGCCGAACTGACGTGCGAGCCAAAAGCCGTCGCCGGGCGCCTTATAGGCGACGGCGATCCGCTTTATGGTATACCCGGCGGCCTAGCTGGCTTCGTCGGCCAGCGCAGCTTCAACAGTGATGCTGCCTCGGCATCGATCTTCTTAAAGCGCTGGCGCTCGAGGTCGGGCACAAGCGCGGCAAACAGCCCGTTTCGCCTTGCTCATTTCGATGAGGCGATGATCGCGTTATCCTGTTCAAGAGGGGTAAGTGACCGGCTCGCGTCAGACTGCGACATCGGGTGCCCCCTCTGATGGAGGTCCAACATACCACACCCTCGCTGCTCGCCTCATACCCCAGTGAACGTGGCAAGCATTTTAAACCGGGAAGTCCTCTGGACGGACAGACGCTGCCAGGTTCAAACACAATTTTTACAAAAGATTAATCCCGATCATTTCCGCGAATGCTATTCTCCACTCCGCTGCAGGTTTCGGACTTTCGGGTAGCTGATGCGAACTTTGATCAAGCAACTGGTATCCGCTTTCGAAACGGGAAACAACGCCTTCAGGCGCCGTGGCGTATTGGGCCGCAGGCCCTCTCGGGATCGCAGGACCTGCGGCGCTGCGGCCGCGTAGCACTCGGAAGTTGAGTGCAATGCGGTGATGGTGCTCGCTGGGAGGATCCGGATGGTCCATGATAGGCAGAGGTCGTCTTTGCGAGCCGGCGGCCAGTTGGCGCTAGTGACATTCCGCAAGCCGACGTGGAATGACGCGGCCGATGTATGGGATCTCATCGCGCTCTGTCCCCAACTGGACCGCAACTCGCTTTACTGCGAGAGCTCCTACTCTGCACTGATTTCGCCGACACATGCGTGCTCGCGGATTTTAATCTGGCAGATTGCCGTGCATCCCATGGTACGAAGCACAGGCCTAGGCAAGGAACTGATCCTCTCAGCCCTGAACGGGCCATCTTGCGAGGGTGTGACGCACATCAAAGCAACGGTGACGCTCAGCAATAGGGCATCCAAGTTGTTCTTCGCAGCTGTGGCTAAGGACCTAGGCGCGCCGATCCGGCAAACTCTTTGGTTCGACCGCGTGGCTCACTTTAAGGGACGGCATGATAGCGAATACCTGATAACAATCGGCCCTATCGCACCCTCAATGAGCAAAAATTCCGCCAGATCTACTTAGCCAACCATCTAAATGAGGGAGCACAATGAGAATCCGAAGTGCGCCAGATCGCGAGGAGCAATTTGCGATCTTCATCCATCTTGAGTTCGAAGTGCGCAGCTACGCATGCTCGAGAACGCTTTTGAAAGCGTGATCGGGCAGGGCACTGAACGCCAGAGCGAACGAGGTGAATTATGATCGTCAGGGATCTCGAAGAGGAGAAACTTACAGCCCGACGTGTAGAATCATTGGGGTGGGAAAGCGTGAGGTTGCTCCTGAAGAGCGATGGAATGGGTTTCTCCTTTCATATTACTAAGATCCAACCGGGCGCACGGCTCAAGATGCATTATCGGAACCACCTTGAGGCGGTCTACTGCATCTCAGGAACGGGCTCTATCAAACATTCCCAGGGGAACGAGATCCATCTCGTGCGGCCGGGGATCATTTACGCGCTCGTTATGCATGACGCCCACCTGCTGTGTGCCGAGACCGAAATGGTATTGGCCTGCGTCTTTGTACCTCCCTTGGTGGGGCGCGAGGTGCATGATGAGACTGGGGCCTATCGTCTGGACTCCCAGGCGACGTGACGCGGCAACAGGGAAGCTCAACAAAGCCGCCGTACTGAAAGTATTTGGAGGTGATTCTCTTGCCGAATTGCGAGCTTGCCGTCCACACCGTCGAGAAGATCGGAGGCACGTCGATTTCCAACACCTCCGCCGTACTCGAGAACGTCCTGGTTGGGGGACGTCAGGGGAGCGCACTGTACAATCGCTTATTCGTCGTATCCGCTTACAGCGGAATGACGGACCGGCTTCTCGAGCATAAGAAGACCGGCAAGCCCGGCGTTTATGCACTCTTCGCGGGAGCCAGATCAAGATCCGCTTGGGTCGAAGCGATCGCGGAGGCCCATCGGGAGATGAGGAGGCTCAATGCGGAAATCTTCGGCGGCTCGTCTGAAAGGCAGGACGCCGATGAGTTTGTGAACGACCGCATTGAAGGAGTGCGCGGCTGCCTCTTAAATCTGCAGCGGATCAGCTCATATGGCTACTTCAGGCTCGAAGAGTCCTTGAATGCGGTGCGCGAGATTCTGGCCGCGCAAGGCGAAGCCCACAGTGCTCACAACACGGTTCTGCTCCTCAAGAAACTCGGGGTGGAGGCGATCTTCGTGGACATAACGGGCTGGCGCGACGAAACAGAAATGAGCCTTGACGCGCGAATCGGAACAGCGCTATCCGAGATCGATCTCGGCAAGCAGCTGCCGATCGTCACGGGCTACAGCCGATGCCCTAGCGGTCTAGTGCGGCTCTATGGCCGCGGCTACGCCGAGGTCACATTCGCTCGGATCGCCGCGCTCACAGGCGCCAAGGAGGCAATAATCCACAAGGAGTTCCACTTGTCGACAGCCGACCCTAAGATTGTCGGCATCGATCGGGTCCGCACTGTCGGCCATACTAACTATGACGTCGCCAATCAGCTGTCTAACCTCGAACTGGAAGCAATTCATCCGGCCGCGTCCAAGGAGCTGCGCCGTGCAAATATACCCCTTCGTGTCAAGAATACGTTCGATCCTCGGAGCGATGGAACCATCATCACTCGCGACTATATCTCTGATACACCGCGAGCAGAAATGGTCGCAGGCCTCAGGGGCGTGCATGCTTTAGAGCTCTTCGATCCGAATATGGTAGGTGTGAACGACTATGATGCAGATATGCTCAAGACTTTGAAATGTTATGATGTCCGCGTGGTCACGAAGGCATCGAATGCAAATAGCATCACACATTACCTCGCCGCAACGCCCGAGGCGATCGCCCCCCTCGTCGAGGCGCTACAGGAAAACTTTCCAACGGCTGCCGTTGCCACAAGAACAGTCGGCATTGTCTCAGTCATCGGGAGCGCTCTCAATCCCCAGAACCTAACGGCCTCTGCTGCGCAAGCGTTAGCGGATGCCTACATAGAGGTCCTGGGAGTACATCAGCTCATGCGCAACGTAGATCTCATCTTCATAGTGGACGAATTGCGCTTGGACGACGCAATTAGGGCGCTCCACGGCGCTCTGATCGAAGATTCACGGCTTTCGTCTTGCAGCTCAGCTTTCCGCTAGATGTTTGATCCCAGGCTCACATGACGATGCTGGGGTCAAGAGGGGCGTTGGGGCGGCATCGTGTTCCTCCAATTGGTCGCGGAATCCAGAGCTGGGCCCGATTGCGTGACACGGCTCGGTCAATCGAGCCTGGTCAAACTCACATAGGGTCGCCGCTTGAGGACGGCTGCACCAATATCCCGATTTCGGCGGCAGGGGCCCAGAAGGCGAGACCCGTCTTTGATACGGCATTCCAGCCAGCTGGGATCTCGGTTCGCCTCCTGGATCCGCCGAGGCTGATCAGGCCTCGAGGGATGAGTGTGTCGGTGTGGTCTCGTCAGACAGCCTTCATGACGGCACCTTCGATGACGACGCCCGCGGTCACGTATTTCCACAGCGTCACGAGCAGCTTCCTTGCAAGAGCGACAATGGTTGTCTTTTTGAGGCGCCCCTGATTGCGCATCACGCGTTCGTGGAACCAGCGGGTAAGCGCTGAAGCCGGTTGATTGCGCAGCCATAGCCAGGCCAACTCGATCATCGTCGTTCGCAGCCGGGGGTTGCCGGCCTTCGAGACGCCTTGCTCGTGCTGGACCGATCCGCTCTGCCAGGGTGTCGGCGCGAGCCCGGCATAGGCCGCGACCTGCCGGCGATTATCGAAGTGCCGGAACAGCCCTTCCGAGTAGAGGATAGCCGCGCACTCGGGGCCCATACCCTTGAAATCGAGCAATGTCGCTGCTGGAGTTTCGGCGACTTCGATTGCCAGCAGAGCGTCGCGCTCGGCCTGCACCTCTTTGATCTGGGCCATCACCAGTTCGAGTCGGTCGAGCTCGCGACGGATTTGCCCCTTGAGATGTTCAGGCAGCGCGCGACCGTCGCCGGTCTTCAATTCCTCAAGCCGATGTCGCCGGTCACCGCCGCAGCGGCTCGTAGCCGGTGATGCCCTGAGCAAACAGCAGGCCCTTGATCCGGTTGACATGGCAGGTCCGCTCACCAACCAGAACCCTGCGTTCACGGCCGATGCGGCGGCGGTCCTCCTCCTTGACGCCCGGCACCCTGACCATCGCGCACACGCGCGGCTCGCCCCGCTTGTAGGCGAGCAGCGCGCGAACCAGCGCCTCACCATCGATCTTGTCGGTCTTGGCACGACGCCGCCGGCGCGACGTAGCAATCGAGGCGGCGTCCACGACGTGGCTTTCGATCTCCTCGGCTTCCAGGACACGATGTATCCAGAAGCCGTCCAGACCCGCCTCCTGAATGACGACAAGCGCAAAGTGCCGTCCGGTGCTTGTATGCGCCTTGTCCTGGAGCTGGGCAAAGCGCGCCAGCAGTCCGGCGATATCGCCGCCGCGCACTGTATGTTTCGACATCTTCTCGCCGCGGCCCGGCGACAGCGAGGTCACCAACCAGGTCGATTTACTGAGTTCCAGAGAAACGAAGATCGCGCCTAGGTCGGTGCGGATAGCGGCGGGCGCCGCGGCTTGATCGGCTGCAACATGCATGATTGGCCTCCACAGAGTTGTTGGTCAGCAACCCCACCCTGCCAGAGCGCAGGTCGCTATCCACCACCGGTCATGGGATCTTTGATGGGCATCCAAGGGATGCGCTATGGGCTAGATTCTTCATGGGAGCGCCACGACGACAGAGGCGGTCCGTCGAGCGATACAGCATAATCATGTCTGGACGGCGCCCGCCGATCAAGGGTTTGTTTTCGGCAATGGGACGTTCGCGGGTGCGGTCATGTCTCCGGCCTGTTGTTGCAGTACTGTGACCGCTGGCCTTGATGGTGTCCGCTGATCCTTTGGCCTGATCAAGAGAACGAGCTCGAAGCTCCGACTACGTTGCAGGCTTTCGGGATATGTCCTCGTCTGTTCCCATCACGTCATTGTAACCCTCGATTCTGGACCGCAGCCTCAGCCGTTTTTTCCGTTACGCCGGCGTAGCGGCATAGCGTGCGTCATCACGCATGAGCGCGAAGGCGATGCGGGCGAGCTTGTTGGCGGTCGCCACGGCGACAAGCTTGAACGGCTTGGCCTCTATCAGGCGATCGGCCCAGCTTCTCAACGCATCGCAACGTTTGCGATGGAAGAGGACCGCGTGAGCGCCGACAACGAGCAGCTTGCGCAGATATCGGTTTCCCATCTTGGAAACTCGCCCCGGCCGCTCCTTGCCGCCTGATGAACTTTGCCGGGGCGTTAGCCCAAGGAAGGCCGCGAACTCACGCCGGCCCGAGAAGGCGGAGATATCCTGGATACTTGCGGCAAGCGCAGAGGCGGTGACGGGACCGATGCCGGGAACGCTCATCAGACGGCGCGCGGTCTCATCGGCTCTGGCGAGAGCCAGAATGGCCTGATCGCTTTGTCCGATCTCATGATCGAGTTCGTTCAGCCGACGCACGACAGGCAACAGCGCCGAGCGTACGATCGCCGGGATCATGTCGTTGCTTTCCATGATGAGAACCGCCAGAGCACGAACATTGTTCGGTCCCTGCGCGGCGATGATCCCGATCTCGGCCAGATGGCTGCGCAGGGCATTGAGCAGTTGTGTACGCTGTGCCACCAAAAGTTCGCGCACCTTATGGTGCATGAGCGCAGCCTGGTTCTCGACCGATCGCACCGGTACAAAGCGCATGGAGGGCCGCGTCACCGCCTCGCAGATGGCCGCTGCATCAGCGGCGTCGTTCTTCTGGCGACGCACATAGGCCTTCACATACGCTGGCGGCATCGGCCGCACGTCATGGCCAAAACTTGCCAGTTCGCGAGCCCAATGATGATCCGAGCCGCATGCTTCCATGCCGATCAGGCACGACGGTAGACGCTCGAAGAATGCCAGCACATCTTTGCGCCGCAGCGCACGAGACATGACGACACGGACGAGTTGCTTCCGGTTGCCTACTTCCATGTGGTGTTCACGCGGCCGGCCGAGGTCGCCGCGATCGCTTTCCAGAACAAGGCGATGGTCTACACGATCCTGTTCAAAGCGGCCGCCGAGACGCTACGCACAATCGCCGCCGATCCCAGGCATCTCGAGCTGGCTGCGCCTGTGGTTTTAGCCGCCAGCTGGAAAGAAGCGGAGATCCGAGGACAAGGAATGGGGCACTGCTTCGCCGGCCTGATGTTATCAGGGCCCTGCCAGCAACCTTCGCTGCTCGTCCCTCGATCGTATTCCTGAAGTCTGTCGATCACGCGAGCAAGCTGCATTCGGGCGAGCACATGGCAGTGGCCGGTAGGGCATTCAGCTGCTGGCGAGCCGCCGTTCAAGGTACGATAGGGTCTGGAGACAGGGGAGCTCCGGCTCGGCGTACTTTCTATGCGAGACGGCCAATGGTCGGCGATGTTTTGCTGACGCCGCGCATTGGCTGCCCGCAAACAATGGACAGTGCGGTGGCAAGTCTGCCTGGAGCAATCGGCTGCCGCCGGGACAGGCGGAGCCTGGCCGCGCTCCATCTCCATGCCGCTCGCAAACAGCCGCCGTGGGCACCACCCAAAGGAGCGATTGCACGCCTCGCCGGTTCGTTTTTGCGTTCGACTGAACAGTCGGCTTAACCTGTACAACTATACAGGCTGCCATGGCGTGAAACTTGGCCTCCAATGGCGGAAATTTCCCCTTAGGAGACCTGCCATGACTGAGTTAATGGCGCCGGCGCTACGACAAGTTGCCCACAATGAGCGTGCAATCCACCGCCACGCCACTGCGCCTTCAAGGAACGTCTGGAACGCCACGCAGGAGCCGATCACCGCTATCAAACCGACTCCCTTGGCGTGCTCCGGCTGCCCTGGCTGTCGCTGCGCGGGTCCGACCGTCTGCTCGCTGTTTGCGGGCGTCTTCTGCCCTCGTCAGTGCCGATGGTACACGCTTCGACGAAATGCCTCCATCGAGGTATGGTGCCTTCGCCGACGGCGCTTTGCCAAGCGGCATGATGTTTCGACCTCCCTGGGGGCGGGCAGGGGAGCACAGTCGTGCGTACAGTTCTCGTGACAGGCCCGGCTGATTGGCGCGATGAAAGATCATACGATTACACCTCAGGTCTGACGCCGCGCGAATGGGCTTGGGAGTTCTTGCGCCGCAATCCAGCATTTCGGCGTGAAGTGACCGCTGCAAGCCAGCAGGCTAAAACTTTGTCCTACCGCCCCTTTCTCGAGGTGGTCGCGTCGGCCGGCGACCTGTCGCGCTGGGGTGTCCTGTTTCGCCGAGGCTTATGGGCGAAATTCGCTCGTATTCTGGTCTCCGATCTGGTGCGTCCATGTGCTGCCGGTCATCGCAGAACAGCTGTCAGCATCGTGGGCGACATTGCCGTTCGATCTCTCAGCATTGCCATGTCGTGCGACGGTCCTGCTGTCGCCCGACAAAAGCCAGCATGTTCTTCTTCGCCATACGGAGCATACGCTCCAGCTCGCCGTCTCTGGCGCGGACATCTTGCACCCTGTTTGCCTCCGTACCGAGGCGATCTGGCCAGCAATGCTTTCGAAGCCCCGCCTGAGGGCGCTCGAGTGCCTCAATGCTCTAAGTCTGGGTCAACATCTGCCCGCCCGCTTGTTTCCGCCGGAAAGACGCGGTTCCCGTTTGACCTTCGTTCTTCGTGCGCTCGACGGTTCACTTGCTGGAGCGTCACATCGCGAGCTCGCCGAAGCGCTGGTTGGTCAACGGCGCGCCGATGCCGACTGGAGGGATCCTCGCAATCATCTGCGCGACCGCATTCGCCGCGCCGTCTCTCGCGGCCGCGGGCTCATGAATGGAGGGTACAGAGATTTCCTTCTTTAAAAAGTGACAGTCCGCCCTGTGCGTCAGCCGGCGAATCGTTCGGAGCTAAAACCCGTCACCACCGATTGGCCTGGTCGACATGGCAGCCAACGGCCTTCGCGGGGGCGCTCTGGTTGAGGCCAATCGATGCCAAGAGGCACGTTCGCATTGTCCGATAGCAGACAATGGCGAGTACGCAACGTACAGGAACCTGACTGTCGTAAGCAGATGAGTTGTCCGGGTTAGGTAGCACGTGAGTTGTCCGGTTTTATCACCAGCGAACGGGGGCTGGGGATGAAGCGGGCAGCATGGCTACAGGACCGGAGAATGCAGAAGTTTGTTGGTGTGTTGCGCCGCTGGGAAGGCGGTGACCTTTCGATGACGGAAGCTGGCGAGTTGCTCGGCATGTCGGAACGGCAGTTTCGGCGCTACCGTGATCGTTACGAAGAGGCTGGGGAAGCTGGCTTGCTCGATGGCGCTTGGGCAAGATTTCGACACGCCGGGTTCCCGCGGAGGCGATCGAGGAGATGCTGGAGCTTTATCGTCACCGCTACCTTGGCTGGAACGTGAAGCATTTCCACGAGCACCTGCTGCGCGATCACCATTTCAGTTGGGGCTATACCTTCATCAAGACGCAGCTGCACGCGGCGGGGCTTGTTGATCGGGCCAAGCGTCGCGGGGCGCATCGGCGCAAGCGGGAAAAGGAAGCCGTGGAGGGGATTATGCTGCACCAGGACGGCAGCCGTCACGCCTGGCTGGAAGGCCCACCGCCGCTCGACCTGATCGTGACGATGGATGATGCGACGGGCACGCTCTACTCGGCCTTCCTGGTGGAGGAGGAAGGCACGGCGTCGAGCTTTCGGGGGTTATCGGAGACGTTTTGCGCGAAAGGATTGCGGTCGAGCCTCTACACGGATCGCGGCAGCCATTATTTCGTGACGCTCAAAGCCGGCGAGAAGGTGGACAAGAGCCGGCTGACCAGGTCGGCCGGGCTTTGGAACGGCTTGGCATCGAGCATATCGCGGCCTATTCGCCGGAAGCGCGCGGCCGTTCGGAGCGCATGTTCGGCACGCTGCAGGGTCGCCTGCCCAAGGAGTTGAAGCTGGCCGGGATTGGCGACGTCGCCACGGCCAACCGCTTTTGGGCCGAGATCTATGTGCCGGCGCACAACGCTCGTTTCGCAAAGCCACCCGAGGTCGCCGAAAGTGCCTTCGGGGCGTCGACCCGGCGCTGCTGGCCGAGATCCTGTGCGTGGAAGAGGACCGGGTCGTCGCCCGCGACAACACGGTGTCCTGGGGCCGGCTCGTCCTGCAACTGCCTGAAGACCCCTTGCGTCGTCACTATGTGAAAGCGCGGGTGAAAGTGCGCCAGTATCCTGACGGCGCGCTCGCCGTCTTCCACGGGCCGCGCGCCATCGCCCGCTACCAGGCCGACGGCGCCCTACAAGATCCACCCCTGCTCAGGAGCGCAGCGTGAACCGCTTCGACGCCGCTCCCATCCGACGGACTCTGCGGACAGCCGCTGACGCGCCTGACCACAGCGGCCCAACGAACAACACAAACAGAAGCGGACATCTGATGTGCTACCAAAACCGGACAACTTGAAAAGCTACCGACACGTACAGGAACCTGACCCTCGGGTGTTTTTTAAACGCGTTTTGACCTGGCATGGTATATGCTGGCTATTCAGCAAAACGCGCGGACTGAGTGGTTCCACCTCCACGAGAGTCGCTGAATTACGCCACCTCCCAAGGCGTAGCGAGCTCAGTCTCCTGCCGGGCATGCGTGTTCAGACGCACTCGCGTTTAGAACTTCAACTAAAGGCGCAATGTTTCGCGTCCGGCTATGCGGACTGGTGCCGAAAGGTAGTCGAGGAGGCGGAACTTGCCGCTGCGTCTGCCATGATTACGTGAACGAAGCGCAAGGGTTAGAACAATTGTCAGACTTCGAGCGCGGTCATTGTGGCTCCGTACTCACGGCAGCGACTATTTCGGCCATTGCCAACTCGAGATCCGCCTTTGGACAATGTGGAAAGGTTCGCTCGCAGCGTGAACATAGCATCTTCATAGCTGATCCCATCGTCGTTAGCACATGCGACGGAGCGGTGAAGCCAGCGCGGCAGGCGGGAACCGGTGGACAGACAGATTTCGCGGATCGCCAGGCGCTCGACAATCGCATCGGCCTTCACACCACGTGATGATCAAAGAGCACGTATTTGAAGGCGCGGTGCTTGATTCCCATTAAAACGTACTTGCGGCAGGCGGATTGCCAACTCCCGTTTAAGGTTGTTTCGAAGGGATTCGATGCCACTCGCTACACGCAGCCGCCGAGCCGCCTGTTCCGCGGCAACGGCTAGTCCGGCGGCTGCTGCGCTGTTCAGCGTCCTGCCCTGTCGCCCGTCCTCCTGTTCACCAGAAAAGCGGTTCGAGGCGCAACCCCTCCCTAATGTGCAACGCGCCCACGCCTTTCGGGCATTGGAATCGGCCAGCGTTCCTCCCGACAATTGCCCAGGTTGACGGCCGCCATGCGGAACGTCGAGGGAGCGTTGGGTCTTCGTGTAGGGGTGCGTTCGGCTTATTGGTTCACGATGATCTGGCCCAGATCGGCAAGGCACTCGACCACGTGGTCCGGTCTAAATGGAAACCGCTCTATGTCAGCCCGTTTGGTCACCCCAGTAAGCACAAGGGCTGTCTTCAGGCCCGATTCCAGCCCGGCGAGCACGTCGGTGTCCATGCGGTCACCGACCATGATGGTATCGACGGCTCGCACTCCGAGCCGGTCGAGCGCGTTGCGCATCATGAACGGGTTCGGCTTCCCGACGAAATAAGGCTGACGGCCGGTGGCCTTCTCGATTAGTGCTGCGACTGCACCGCATGCCGGATGGGAGCCCCGCTCGGTCGGGCCAGTCGCATCCGGATTGGTGGCGAGAAAGCGCGCGCCCTTTGCCACAAGCTCGGTGCCAGTTGCGATCTGCTCGTAGTGGTACGAAGTGGTGTCTCCGAGGACCACGAACTCGGGGGCAAACTCCGTTATCCGGCAGCCTGCCTGCCGCAGGGCCTCGACCAGACCGTAGTCGCCGATGACATAGGCAGATGATCCGTGTTTTTGTAGTTCCACGAATCGCGCGGTGGCGAGCGCCGATGTGTAGATGTGCTCTGGCTGCACGGCGAAGCCAACCGCTCTTAGACGCTCGGCGTGATCTTCGGGCGTGAAGCGCGAGTTGTTGGTGAAGATCTGAAACGGCTCACCCTTGGCGATCAGCCCGGCGACATAGTCGACCGAGCCAGCAATCGGTTGGCCGCGCGGACCAGGACCCCGTCCATGTCGAGCAGATGCGCTATAATCATTGGATCTCAACCCTCAATGTCTTTCGTGGATGCACGGCCTGGGCACGTCTTGTGTCGCTGTATCTTCACCAGGCGAGAATGCCGGCGACTGTACCGATTCAGAGCGATGCGCGAAGGGCGCTCAATTGCTTGTGCGGCAATAAGGACGTTGCGGCGTAAAAAGTGTCGGTGGCGTCATCGCTCGCCGTGCGACGCCCTGCACCGTCGGGTTGACGACATTCGCTGTGTACCGCATCTGATGAACGATCGCGTTCTGGTTCGCGTGGACCACTAGCTTGGCGAGACGTTTTCTCTGCAGAACCCTCGTATTGGCGGCATCACAGTGATGGAACCCCAGCATTGTCTCGCGGCGCGGACGCAAACACGCCGGTGCCTTGGCGGACTTCCCAATAATCGGACAGCATCGAACGATTTCGGGAGTGGCTCCCGCGCCGAAGGTGGAAGAGTACCGACTCTTGACGCCGACCGCGAGTGGTTTACTTGTTTTCGCGTTTCCGCCAAGTCAGGGTGGGGCCCCTGCGATGTCCCTTCGCGGAAGAGCCTGACCTGTTCAAAAGCCTGCTAGTCGCCGAGCTTGGGCCGCGGGAACAGGAAGGAGATATTTCGCCTTAGGACATTTTTGAGGCAGAGCCCGAAGACACTTCGTTTTGGGGCGGCGGTTGGGTATTGAGGAGCGAAGATAGAAAATGGCAGCGGCCGGCGTTGCTAAGAAGGGAAAGGCAACACGGCGGCGCTATGACAAGGGCGAGCGTCGATTCAATCACGTCCGGGCACTTCTCGATGCTGTCGCCCCGCACAGATGAGATGCTTGCCGCGGTTGGATAGGATGAGCAACGTACCGTCCGGTACCGGCGCTTGGCTCGTGGCCGTAGAGGCGGTTCAACGTAGCTGGGCGCTTAGAAGCTCACTTAAGTAGCGCAGGCCGGGTCGCGATAGACGACCCGAACCAGCCGCAAGAAGGTTCGCTAAAGCGCTCGATCATCCCTTTGGTTCATTCTACGCCTGAGGTGTCCATCCAAATAGAGATCAGATTCCGCCTATGCAGAGATATTTCATTTCAAGGTAGTCTTCGAGCCCGTGGCGGGAACCCTCCCGCCCGATGCCGGACTGCTTCATCCCGCCAAAGGGCGCCGCTTCCGAAGACATACGCCCCGTGTTGATGCCAACCATGCCATATTCCAATGCCTCGGCCACGCGCCAGACACGCCTCAGGTTCGAGGCATAGAAATAGGCGGCGAGGCCGTAGATCGTGTCGTTGGCCTCACGCACAACCTGATCCGCCTCATGGAAGCGAATGATCGGCGCCAGCGGCCCGAAAGTCTCCTCTTGCGCAACCGCCATGATGCTCGAGATTTCAGTGAGGACTGTGGGTTTGAAGAAGGTGCCATCCTTGCCGATACGATCGGCCCCGCATCGAATTGTGCCACCTTTGGCAACGGCATCTGCGATGTGGGACTCGATCTTGGCCAGAGCATCCATGTCGATGAGCGGTCCGATGTCCACCCCCGGAGCGAAGCCGTCGCCAACCGACAAGTGCCGCACTTTGTCCACGAATTTCTGGACGAACTCATCGTGAACGCTCGATTGGACGTAAAGACGGTTCGCTGAAACGCAAGTCTGGCCGGCGTTGCGGAATTTCGCCTGGATCGCGCCTTCAACCGCAGCGTCGATATCAGCGTCATCAAAGACAATGAAAGGGGCATTGCCGCCGAGCTCGAGGCTGACCTTCTTGATCTGGTCCGAGCACTGGCGCATGAGCAGCCGGCCAACCTCGGTCGAGCCTGTGAAGCTGATCTTTCGGACCTTGGGGTTGGAGCAGAGTTCGCGTCCAACGCCACCACCTTCGGACGCATAGACCAGGTTGACGACGCCGTCGGGAAAGCCGGCTTGATGCGCGAGGGCAAACATTGCACCTGCCACGAGCGGCGTCTGTTCAGCAGGTTTCAGCACGATCGCGCAGCCCGCCGCCAAGGCCGGCGAGATCTTGCGCGCCACCATCGACGCTGGGAAATTCCATGGCGTAATCGTGCCGACGACACCGATCGGCTGCTTGATCACCAGCATGCGACGGTCTGTCGACGGTGCGGGGATCGTCTCGCCATAGATGCGATTGGCTTCTTCGGCGTACCATTGCAGATAAGCTGCCGCATGCGAAATCTCCGACTTGGCTTCGGCAAACGGCTTGCCCATCTCTGCAGTGAGTATGGCGGCAAGATCACCGGCGTGGTCGATGATCAGCTCATGCCATCGCCACAGAACGTCGCTGCGTTCTCGGGCGGTCAGAGCCGCCCATCCAGGCTGCGCTACGTAGGCCTTTTCGATCGCAGCGCGTGTCTCCTCCACACCCATGTCGGGAAGTACTGCCAGCACTTCGCCGCTCGACGGGTTGAGGACCTCGAATGTCCGCTCGCTAACCGGCGTGCCGAGCGCCGGCAGGCGATCCATGGCGCCAAACAGGTCCGGGGATTTCAGGTGGCGGACCATCGGCAGGCACAGGGGCAATACTGAATTCCTCTCAAACACAGCGGATACGTATGTCGGCAGGCGTCGGCGTCTATTCCGCGCCTGGGGTTGCTTATAGGGCCTCGGCCTGATGGCTGGTAGTCCATTCCACTCAACTTGAAGGGGCAAATTCTTGAACTGTCGTGGTCGATGGCTTGCGGTTGTCATCAAGTGACAACCTGAACAATGGACATCGGCGTCCGACCGCGCAGCCAGTTCATGTGGCCTGAGCGGATCGCGATTTCTGCCACCGGAAGGGACGCTCCCATGAGAAGGCGAGCCGCGATCCGGCGGATCGGTCGACTGACCAGGCAAGTGCTTCGCACGCCCGCGAAAACAGCTCCGCCGGCCTTTCTCACCGAACCGAATTTAACTCCCCTAGAAGAGGGAGAAGGAAGGCGAACTGAGCTGCCGGGCTCATCCTTTGCCCCCAGCGTCGGGCCGACGACCATAATGGGGGCTCGGCCGAAAGCAGCTCCGCCGTTGCCCTTACTTGATCGAGCATCACCGGATCGATCAGGCTGCGCGGCGCTGAGTGTTGTCGACCGTGCTTCTCGAACTGCGATTCGACGAGCGGGGCTGCAATCGACCTGGAGGGATCCAGTTTGTAGATAGCATAGGCGCCGATCGCATGTTTCTTGGTTGCCTCAAGCTCGGCCTCTATCCTTGAAGACCAGGAGACGACGACTTCCATGTTCCTGTATCCGGCCGTGTCCGATTGAAGACGTCTTCGGTTCGAAACCCGACACAACTGACGCGCCGGCATCCTGCCCGCGTGGCACGAATGCGTGGTTTTCTCCTTTTGATCGCGCTCTTCGGTGGCACGTCAATTGCGCGTGACGTTAACGGCCGGGGGCCCAGACGAATTGTTCCTCTCGATCAACCAACTGCGCGCAGAACGTGACGGTGCGCAAACTGAGGGAGTAGCTGATGCGAGTAGTCGTCGTATAGATCCATGGTCACACCGGCATGATCATCGGTTCGGACAGCCGCGCCCGGAGGTCGACCACCGCGGCGAGGCCGAAAGCATGACGCGGTACTGCCAGAGGGCGGCCACCAGATGCCGGGGTGCGACGGCGATAAAGAACTGCTCGCTTCGCTCGTGTGGTTAATGCCGCCCATCCGCAGGCCCGGCCCTCGGGGATCGCCTTCAACATGCGTACGGTGTTCAGGGCGAGAAGTGTCACCCACGTTCCCGCCATGCCCGGCGGGCATCCCGTTCACCGGATGCGGCCCGCCCCGGCATGGGCTAGCGCTCGACAAGATCATCGCCAAGAAACTAGCCCGCGATGCCGGCGTGCCGACGCCGCAGTTTCGCGTGATCGTTGCAGCACCGAGAGTGCCGGCGAGCTGCGACTCCGCCACGAAAGTAGGCAGCATTCTCGATCCGTGTTGATGGTGTAAGCACCTCCATCAGAACTCGCTCCAGCGCCAAATGGCATCAAAGTTTCGTAGAGCCTCGCCATCTCGACAGGTAGTCAAGGAGTTCGGACATGCAGCGCATTTCAGGGCTGGGCCACAACCGCGGAGAGGTCGTTGGGCCAAAATCTCGCGAGGAGTTTCAACGAGCGCTAAAGATCACGCGCGGCGGCAGCATGCGTGCTGCGCAGTTCTTCGCTCCCCACCCGCCCTATGCTGTGGCAGGAGCGGGCAGCTGGATCACTGACGCGGACGGCAGCAAGGTCTTCGACTGCGCAAACAACTCCTTCTCGCTCATTCACGGCCATGCCTTTCCGCCGGTGATCGAGGCGCTGCACAAGGTCCTGGACGACGGCACCGCATTCGGGCTTCCGACCACAAGCGAGACCAGGCTCGCGGAAGCAATCACGACGCATTCGCCGAAGCTTGAGCAGGTCCGCTTTACGAGCTCCGGCACCGAGGCTGTTATGTTCGCTGTCAAGGCCGCTCGCGCTATTACAGGGCGCCCGATGATTGCCAAGTTCGAGGGCGCATATCACGGCGCCTATGACTATGTGGAAGTGAGCCTTGATTCTGCACCAGACAACTGGGGCGATTCGTCGCCTAACAGTGTGCTCTATGCCAGTGGAACTCCCGCCTCCACCGCCGCGGATGTCCTTGTCCTTCCTTACAACGAGGCCAAGTCGTGCAGAGAGCTCATCCGTGCACACCATGAGCGCCTCGCCGCGATCCTTCTCGATCCAGTTGCTCCCCGCGTGGGCATGGTTCCGATAGAGGCGGATTTGCGGGAGGTCATCCAGGATTGCTGTAACCGCTACGGCATCCTGCTTGTGGTTGACGAGGTCGTTTCTTACCGCGTCGGTTTCCGTGGCGCCCATGACATCTTCGGCTTTGAGCCGGATCTGGTTGCTTTGGGCAAGATCATCGGCGGAGGTTTGCCCGTTGGTGCCGTAGCGGGGCCTGCGTCGTACATGGCGGTCTTCGATCACACCAGGGGCAAGCCAGCCGTGTTCCACGGCGGCACGTTCAGCGCAAACCCGCTCAGCATGACAGCTGGCCTGGCGGCACTGCGATCATACACAAAGGATGCCGTGGACCGTCTTAACCAGATGGGCGAAACGCTTCGCAGTGAAATCATCGAGCAACTCAGAAGGCGCAAACTCCCCGCGCAGGTTACCGGCGCGAGCTCCCTCTTTCGGCTCCACCTGAAAACTGGAGTGATCCGAAACTACCGGACCTCGTTCCCGAGCGCGTTGCAGAAGGCGGCGCTCGCAAAGGTGCACCTTGCAATGCTACAACGGAGATTTCTAATGACGACGAATTGCTCTGGCGCGCTCTCGACTCCGATGAGCGAGACCGATGTCCAAGATCTAGCCGCAGCGCTGGTGGATGCCGTTCATGAAACTTGGAACCAATCTCCGTGGGTCTGATCGAGCAATAGCTTCGCGGCAGCGGTCGCGTCGGCGGTTTCGCCGATACCTGTCACTGGATATTCGAGCGCGAAGTGATCGGGAGCGAAGCGGGAAAGGAATGCACGACAACGGCGCACCGACGACCGTCGCCATGTCGAGAACACGCTGCAATTCAAGGGGCGTCATCGGTGCCGCTCGCACCCGGTTCAACAAATTAAATTCGATCAGTAGCTGCCAATTGCGCTTGGCGCAGTATGCCAGCGCCTGGCGCGGCTGGTCCGGGATCGACCGGTAATTGTCAGCTTGCCTGCCCGTGCACACGCGCAGATCGAGGGCCGCGCGCAAAGACGCCCCATCGGCTTCGCGGTTTGACTGCAGTTAAGAGGTTTGCGTTCGTTTCACCGAACCTCCAGCATTCCTGCCGTTTTCTGAGATTTTGCATGGTTGGGTTGCGGCGTTTCCGACTCCTTCTACCCAGTAGTTGTTTTTGCTGGGAGCCCGCTTCCTGCACAATGGCCCGGACCTGCGCGAACGCAAAGAGACTATGGGAACATCATCAAGATCATGAGATGTGAAATTTTGAATTATTGATAAAGAACTTGTCCTTTCACGACAGAGAAAAGTTGCAAGTCCGCAGCATCAATGACTTGTCACCTGTCCACACGAGTCCTGGCGCTTCAAGAACCGCGCCTGATCACCCATCAGCTGCCAAGCGCGATCCGCGCCCGCCCGGGCTGCGCAACCTTGACCAGCTCCGCCCGGGCGAACGCTGACCGTCGCACAGTCCACAAGGGGCTCAAAAAAAATTGGACGCGGATGGAGGCCGATTGGGAAAAGCGCAAGCTCAACCTCGAACGCGATATGGGTAGGCGGTTCTGCCAATAAGGTGTTTGGGTCTGAGAGCGGGACCGGCGTATCAGTAGATCGATCATCTAAGCAAACCCTTCGATGCGTTCGTGGACAATTGCGCGCATTTGCTCCGCCATCTTCGCGCCTTGAGAGCCGTCTGATAGAGGCTGCGGCAATTCGAGGTGGTTGAGAGCGCGTGAGAGGGCTGCAACGAGATCGTCAATGCTGGTATCTGCATCGGCTGCCTTGAGGCCAGCCGTGCTCGCGAAAGCCTTGAAGTCGGCGCGCCGCATACGATCGTCTTTGCCGTTCAGCTTGAGGGCCATCCGGTCTTTTTCGAGATGTGGAAACACGCGAGTCGTGACCGCGTCGTAGAGCGGAGCCATGCGGACTGAGCTGAACTGCGCGCTGTTCTTCAGGTGCATGTCGCCATCGGCGATCAGCCAGGCGAATAAGGATCGCTTGAGAACAAGCAGGACGTCGTCTTAGGGGAGGTCGATAGCGGTCTTAGTGCCCGCGCGATTCGCTCCATTGTGCCATCGTATTTTGCTTCCGTGGGCACACCGAGCACTGAGCAAAAATCCTCAAGCGCCAAAAGATGCTTGTCGTCAAGGCTCGTTCTGATGTCGAACCGCTCGACGAGGAGCGCCGGAGGCATCCCGTCAGGCATGGGGACGAGCGCCGTCGCGGGCGTCTTGAAACCGGCCGCGCTGCCCAAAGCGAGCGACTGCCATTCGATAACCGGCAGGGCCTCAAATCCACCTGTACCGGCAGGCTTGAGCATGTGGGTGAACGGTTTGCCGGTACTGGGGGAGAGAGTACCGTCGGTATCGAGGAACATCGGCGCTTTGATCTGAACGCCCGATAAACGGGGTGTATCGGTACGCTCGAAAATCTGCGCCAAATTGCGCTCGAAGCTCTGCTCTAAATCGCCGCGACCCGGCCCTGCATACTGGCCAGTGAAGACAGAGTTCCTAGTAAATCCATTGAGCCGGGTTAGCAGGATGTCGGGCGGCAGGGCGGAGAGATCGCTCGCATGCTCGACGATGGTGATGTTCGACATGTAGCGTTTGCCCGAGCGCAGCATCGCGCGCTCGTCGCGGTCGTTCAACACCGATTCAAGCCAGCCTTCAGGCAGCAGCGACAGGATGGAAAGGGGGCAGCTTGCCCGGCGTGGTCTGGCGAACAAGTGGCGGGCCAAGGCCACGCTTTTCGCGCACTTCCTGGGACAGTCGGGAGGTAAATGGCGAGCCTCCGAGTATTATCGTTTATCAGCTGCGCGGTATAGGATTCGGGGTCGCTGCGTCCGATACCGGGAAAAGCCAGCTGGAGCGAAGTCTGGGGCAGGGCGAATGCGACCAACGTCCACCGGTCGAGCTTCGGGATGACATCAGGTACTGGGGCGAGCGCCTGCTTCTCAGGCAAATCGCCGAACAACGGGTCAAGCTTTGCACTCAGAGCTTTGGCATCTATGTCGCCGACAATCGCGACGTGCAGCCCCTCACGGGCGAAAGCGGCCTTGTGGAAGGCGCTTAGATCGGCTGGCGTTATGCGGGGCCAGGCTTTCCTTGGTGCCCTCGGGCCGCCTCGAATACGGATGGGCGTCTGCGCCGCCATGCAGCCTCGGCGATCGCGGTTCGCGCTCGTTGGCGATGATTTCGGAGAGAAGCTGGGCGCGGGTGCGCTCGACCGGCGGCTGATCGAAGCGGGGCCTGTTTACTGCTAGCCCGACCAGATCAAAAGCGGCGTCCTGGCGCTTGGAAAGCAGGCGTATCGAGCCATAGATGCCGTCGCGCCGCGCGTCGAAGCTCATTCCGGCGCCGGCGTCGTCAAGCTTCACCTGAAAGGTGTCGCTGTCGTAATCGCCGGCGCCTCGTCGAACAAGCCGGTCATCAAATTGGCAAGCCCCCTCTTTACCGGCCGGGTCCTGGCTGATGCCGCCGTCGAAGACAAAGTGGAGCGTGACGATCGGCAGCGTGTGGTTTTCCACCAGCCAGGCGGTGATCCCCTTTTCAGATTTCACCTCCTGGATGTTCACCGCAGCACGGGCGGTGAGCGCCGGCGGGATGAGGAAGAAAATAGCAAGGGAAAGGACGGCCAGCAGGTGACGAGGCGCACGGCCCTCCCTTCTCCAACAGGAGAGGGCAATGCTTGTGCAATGGCGCTGCGGAGTGGTTGGTCATCGCATCAATTCTCCTTGGGCAAGAGATAGCCACTAGTCGAACTCGCCGCAGGCCACGGCGCCGACCTCGCCGGCCGCTTTGGGCGTGTCCAAAGCGCCGACATTGTTCGGGTTGATGAAATAGACTTGTCGCTGAAGAGGTAGACGTTGTCGGTGTCGTCCCGCATGGGCGCCGATCCTTGTCGTGATGGCGGCTAGCCGAAGGACTTGCCGCAGGCGCATTTGTCCCGCGCGTTGGGATTGTCGAAGACAAAGCCCGAGGACTCCAGGTCCGTGACGAAGTCAACGGTCGTGCCGGCGAGATGGGGCTGGGAGCTTGCGTCGACGAACACCTTGACCCCCTCCGTCTCCATGACGGTATCCCCCTCGCGCGCGACGCTTTCCAGACCCATCAGATATTTGCGGCCGGCGCAGCCGCCTGCCTCGACCATGATGCGAAAGCCTTCCGCCGGTTCGTCGGCGCGGGAAAGCGCGGCCTTAACAGCGGCGAGCGCGTTTGAAGTGAGTGTGATCATGGGACTATTTTTCTTGCTGATGCATTCGCAAGCCCTGCCGCACAGAACGTGCCAGACAGGACAATCCATTAAAACACCGGGTTAGCGGATTTGGCGCCGTCTCTCACATCCATCAATTGTCGGATGTCGGACAGAGTGAAACCTTGCGTACAAGAAGCGGCATTGGACACATCGCCAGTGTCATCGCCTGAGCCAGCGTTTCGATCATATGAACGTTGACCAGTGTAAGGGTGGGAACTCTTGGTCGTGCGCTCCAAAAAGCCGCGCCATCGTCACCACACCGTACGATGGCGAACACCGGGTGGTCGACAGCCGCATCGATCGCGCCTTCTCAAGGCAGGTGCCGTCGATTCTGCGTCGGCTCGGGGGTGCCGAACACCACTCGCGTGCTGCCCGTGGCCTGCAGGGCGGCCGCCACCTCGCGAGGGCCGCCTGAGGCATTGTAATATGCCGCGAAGCCAGGAGGTTGGCCAACGCGCCGCCTAGGGAACAGCGTCGCTCGATCGGACGCGGTGGGGCTCCTGTTTCGCAAGCTCGGTGGCGCTGAGCGTCGGCACGACGGCTTTGCGGTCCTTCCGTGAGACGAAATCAAGTAAACGGCGGATCAGGTGCACCATGCAGGTTAGAACTGTCGCCAATGGGGAAAGGTGGCGCCGATCGCCTCCCTCTTGGCCAAGCAGTTCGCCAGCTTGCCGTCTTACCAGCACCTCCCAAGCTCGTTGCGTTCTTGTGTAGGCATTGCAACAGATACTTCAAGGAAATTCATGGAATCTTTGCGACTGCAATTCGCTGTCAATGGTAGTCTCACCGCAAATTTCGACTTCAGTGGCGGCAGAAATCCGGTGCATTTTATGTTTCGCTGCCGAACAGCATTTGCGAAGAGCGCGAAATGACCAGCAGCACAAGGGTTTGGTACTTCTATTTGGCGTCGTGCTGACCAATGATGATACTTGTCGATCGCCTAATGACAGCAGCATATCTTGATCGGCTAAGGATTCTGGGCCTTTGCGCGCATGCCGACCTGACTGTCTGCGAACTAGCAGAGATTCTGGATCTGCGTCGCGAGCACGTCGTGCGACACGTCCGGAGGCTCGCCAGAGCCGACTTTCTTTGCGGCAACGGACAACGTCCTTGGTCCTCATATCATCTCAATACAGTGGGCAAGGACCGAGGTTTGGTTCAATTCTTGGTCGATCTCCTGCCCCACGACGATGGGCCTCATAAGCGGGACCTGGAGCGGCTCGAGGCGGTACAAGACGGGCGGGCCAAGGGGACCGCCTGCTTGATGGGGAATAGATCCATCCAATTGGAGCGCGAATTACCATGAGCAACTGCGCCGAGGGTGCCATCGCGCAGCCCGACACTTTCGGACGGTCTTCCTTGGTCCACGTCGATTACCGCGTTCATGAACTGCTTCTAAGACAGGAGCGCCAGGAGCGGACAACTCTCAAACTTATCGCCTCCGAGAACTTTGCCTCCTCGGCGGTGTTGGAAGCGACCGGTTCGATTTTCACCAACGAGTATGCCGAGGGATACCCCGGTGCGCGCTACTACGCCGGAAACGAGATCGTCGATGAGCTTGAAAACGTCGCTATCGAGCGTTTGAAGGCGCTATTCGGCTGTGAACACGCTAACGTGCAGCCATATTCCGGCTCCCCGGCCAATCAGGCAGTCTACCGCGCGCTTTTGTTTCAGGGAGACAAAGTCATGGGCTTGCCTTTACCCGAAGGCGGCCATCTGACGCACGGTTGGGCAGTCAACTTCTGCGGCACCGATTATCAGCGCGTCCCCTACAGGCTGCACGAGAAGACACAGCAAATTGACTATGACCGGTTGCGCGAGACCGCCAAGCGGGAACGCCCGAAGCTGATTTGGGTCGGCGGAACTGCTTATCCACGTATTTTTGACTACGCCGCAGTGGCCGAAATTGCTTCGGAGGTGAACTCCTATTTGGTGGCTGACATCGCCCACATCAGCGGCCTGATTGTCGCAGGAGTGCATCCGAACCCGATGCGCCATTGCGACGTGGTCACCAGCACCTCTCACAAGTCGATCCGCGGCCCTCGCGGTGGGTTTATTTTGTCAAGGAATGAAGACCGTTATCAGCCACTCTATCATCCGAACAAACACAATCTGGCCAAACGCATAGACCGCTCCGTGTTCCCTCTCCTGCAAGGCGGACCGCATATGAATACTATCGCCGCGCTTGCTGTCGCTTTGCAGGAAGCAGCGAACCCGTCCTTTCGTATTTACGGTCAGCAGATCGTCAACAACGCCAAGGCTCTGGCCCAGGGGCTTCTGGAGCGAGGTTATGAACTCGTCACCGGGGGCACTGACAATCACATGCTGATCCTTGATCTTCGGAACCGGCCGCTATCAGGCAAAGCCTATGCCGATCGCCTGGCAAGGGCAGGCATCATTACGAACTTTAATATGGTGCCGGGTGACCGGCGGCATCCGGCGCTCACAAGCGGCATCCGCTTAGGGACGCCAGCGGTGACGTCCATGGGCATGCGCGAGACGGAGATGGTGCAGATCGCCGATTTCATCGACTCGGTCTGCCGCCAGCCCGATGACCAGGAAGTTCATGCGAGCGTACGAAGAGAGGTTGCCGACTTCTGCACTGCGTTCGAGGTCCCCGGCATCACCGACCGATAAGCCACCCCAATCCGCAAACTCCTCACCTAACTCCAACACTTGAAGCGAGGGCATCCATGGCCAGACAGTTCGTGTTCTCTTCCGAATCCGTCGGTGCGGGACACCCGGATAAGTTGGCAGACAACATATCGGATGCCATCCTCGATGCGGTCCTTCGCGAGGATCCTAAGGCGCGCGTCGCTTGTGAAGCATTGGTGAAGACGTGTGAAACGTTGGTGAAGACAGGGATGGTCGTTCTGGCTGGCGAGATCACCACCCATGCGAAGATCGATTACAGCCAAGTCGCCCGCGATACGATCCTCGATATTGGCTACGACAACGATGCCATCGGCTTTGATGGTCGACGTTGCGCCGTCGTTCTGGCTCTCACCGAGCAGTCGCCCGACATCAGCCAGGGCGTTGACGAAGGACGAGGACAGGATCTCGAGCAGGGGGCGGGGGATCAGGGCCTCATGTTTGGATTTGCATGCAACGAGACGGATACATTGATGCCCTTGCCGATCCAGCTCGCCCACCGTTTGACGAAAAGACAGGCGGAGGTCCGGAAAACGGGACAGCTTGGCTGGCTGCGTCCGGATGTGAAATCTCAAGTCTCCGTACGCTACGAGGGTCTCCGCCCGGTGGCGCTGGATACCATAGTCCTGTCAACGCAGCATGACGAGGCGGTCTCCCAAGATACAGTCCGCGATGGCGTCATTGAGGAGATCATAAAACCGGTCCTGCCGACCCACCTTGATACTTCTGGGATCAGATTTCTGGTCAACCCAACAGGGCGGTTCGTGATCGGCGGGCCCGCCGGCGACTGCGGCCTCACTGGGCGCAAGATCATCGTCGATTCCTACGGTGGAACGGGGCGTCACGGCGGCGGCGCCTTTTCGGGCAAGGACCCATCCAAGGTTGACCGCTCGGCCGCCTATGCGGCGCGGTACGTCGCCAAGAACATCGTTGCCAGCGGCCTTGCAGAGGTCTGCGAGGTTCAGCTTGCTTACGCGATCGGCGTGGCCAGTCCGGTTTCTGTCATGGTCAACACATTCGGAACCGCAAGGGTCGAGGAAAAAAAGATCGAGCGCCTTATTCTTGAGCTTTTCGATCTCCGACCGAAAGGCATCATCAAGATGCTTGATCTCTTACGCCCGATATACCGCAAGACCGCGACATACGGGCACTTCGGCCGTGAAGAGCCTGAGTTCACCTGGGAAAAGACGGACAGAGCCGACGACTTGCTGCGTGAAGCAGGACCGGCAGCTGCGTGAGGGCCGTTGGATCAAGCGAATGCTGCAATCCATTTCAACTCGCTAGACCCGCGCCCGCCGGCATGCCAGATAGCCGGGTGGGTTCTTGGCGGAGATTTTGATGCCGGAATATGACGTGCTTTGCATCGGCAATGCCATTGTAGACATCATCGCGCAGTGCGACGAGGCTTTCCTCGAGACCAACGGCATCATCAAGGGCGCGATGAACCTCATCGACGCCAAGCGTGCCGAACTGCTTTACAGCCGCATGGGACCCGCGATCGAGGCTTCCGGCGGCAGCGCCGGCAACACCGCCGCCGGCGTCGCCAGCCTCGGCGGACGGGCCGCTTTCTTCGGCAAGGTGTCGAACGACGCGCTGGGCGAAATCTACACGCACGACATCAAGGCCCAGGGCGTGGCCTTCGATACCGGGCCGCTCGAGGGCGAACCGCCGACGGCGCGCTCGATGATCTTCGTCACGCCCGACGGCGAGCGTTCGATGAACACCTATCTCGGCGCCTGCGTCGAGCTTGGCCCGGAGGATGTCGAGGCCGACAAGGCAGCCGGCGCCAAGGTGACCTATTTCGAGGGTTATCTGTGGGATCCGCCGCGCGCCAAGGAAGCGATCCGCCAGACGGCCAAGCTGGCGCACGCGGCGGGCCGCGAAGTGTCGATGACACTGTCGGATTCCTTTTGCGTCGACCGCTATCGCGACGAGTTCCTCGAGCTGATGCGTTCGGGCACGGTCGACATCGTCTTTGCCAACAGCCACGAGATCAAGTCGCTCTACCAGACCGCTTCCTTCGAGGAAGCGCTCGCCGCCATCCGCAAGGATTGCAGAATAGCCGCCGTCACCCGTTCTGAAACAGGGTCGGTCATCGTGCGCGGCGACGAGACCGTTACCATCGAGGCGACGAAGATCAAGGAACTGGTCGACACGACCGGAGCCGGCGATCTCTATGCCGCCGGCTTCCTTTTCGGCTACACGACCGGACGCAGCCTCAAGGACTGCGGCGACCTCGGCTCGCTGGCTGCCGGCTTGGTGATCCAGCAGATCGGCCCGCGCCCGCGCCAGAGCTTGCGCCGGGAGGCCGATCAATTTGGCGAGCACCGGCAAGGTCGCATCGAGTGATGAGCAGTCGCCCGCTGCGACCAGCACGAACGGCGGCCATGCCGCAAACCAGGAGCCGGCAAGAAACCACACTGGCGATGGTCGTTGGCTCGCTCTTGGCTAGAGTCGGCTCCCATGCCATCCAGCGGAGATTTCAAATTCTAGAGGCTGCAATTGCGTCGGCGATTTTTCTAATTCTAGAGGCTGTTACGGCGATCCGCTGGGGGGCCTTGGGACGAGTATACATCCGCTCGAGATATGCTTTGAGATTTGGAAACTGATCAACCATCCCATTTTCATTGCCCCAGTCCAGGACATAGGCGGTGACGCAATCGGCGATGGTTATGTTGTCGCCAACAATGAACGCACGCCCGTCCATGTGCTGTTCAAGTACCGCTGCCATCGCCACGAATTCTTCCCTGGCAAGGACAATGTCTTCCGGCAGACGCTTGGCTTCGGGATACAAAAATGTGTGCTTGGCTATCCGCCAAAGCGGCTGTTCGAGTTCGGTAACCGCAAACAGGGACCATCGATATGCCTGCGCCCGCTCCTTTAGGTCGACGGGCATCAATCCTTTGGCCGCGTACTTTTCCGCCAAGTACATGACGATTGCGACGGATTCCGTGAGCACGAAGTCACCGTCAACCAGCACCGGAAGTTTGGCGGCAGGGTTGAGGCGAAGAAAGTCGGGGCGACGGGTTTCGCCGGCCAGAATGTTGACGCGCACAATCGCGAATTCCGCATCCAGCTCCTGAAGGGCCCAAAGTGCGCGAAGCGCGCGCGTCGGACCTGATCCGTACAATGTCATCATCCTAAGTATCTCCGGCTTTTTTTGATCGTGGCCACTGGTGTGGTGTAATTGGCGGCTTTGGTCGCCGTGCTCATTGGCAGGGTCCAGACTGATCAGCGTACCACTGCCGGCAGGCCAACGAGCGGATCATCGCTCATCCGGCTTATGGTTCCCGGTGTCGGCGCGGACCATGGCAACGTCGTTGGGGAAGATGCCGACGCCGTTTCGCCGCTTGACCTCGCCGTTAAGCCGCTCGATCGGATTGATCGAATCCAACTTGGCGCGATGTTCGTTGGGGAAGGAGATCTCGGCCTCGTCATAGAATCCTCTATGTAGCCCAAGACCGCGTTCGATGAATCGCGCAGGCAACAGCTGTCGCTGCTGTCGGTCTTCGCACGGCCAAGCATCTGGATGAGGAGGCGACCAGAGAGCTGGCATGCTTCTACACCTGCTTGAATGCCAGCACTGCGTTCAAGCCACCCATGGAGAAAGCGTTGCTCATGGCCACGTGCACCTTGCGCTGACGGGCAACATTGGGGGTGACATCGAGATCGCATTTGGGATCCGGCTCGCGATAATTCGCGCTCGGCGGCACAACACCCTCTTGGATCGCCATCACACAGGCGATCATTTCGAGCGCGCTCGCTCCCCCGAGGCAGTGGCCGTGTGTGGACTTGGTGGAGGAGACGGACAGCGAGTTAGCATGGTCACCGAAGACGCGCCTGATCGCCGCCGTTTCGATTTCGTCGTTGGCCTTGGTGCCGGTGCC
>NZ_LYTM01000011.1:0-136152 GCF_001672445.1 Mesorhizobium sp. WSM3873
CCCCTTGCCCGCCCGCTCCAAATGAGTTGGTGCCGCTGGAAGAACCGCCAATGCCGCCGGTAGCGACGGCAAGAGCGCCGAAAGAGGTTGTTCCGCCGGTACCGCCGATGAGATCGGAACCGGATGATGGATTGGGGACGCCACCGGCACCGATGGTGACGGTCTGCTGCGAGACCGGACCGAAATAGACCGCCGTTCCGCCCGCGCTTCCGCCGCCGCCAGTGAAGCCGTTTGTCGTGGCATTGCCGCCGCCTGCGCCGCCTGCGCCCGTGACAAAGACGAGCATGCTCTTGGCACCGGCCGTCGGCACGTAGGTTCCGCTCGCGGTCATGACGCGCATGGCCTTCATCGCGCCAGGGAGAATTGCGGCGAGCGCGGAGAGCGTGACCTCGCGGTCCGCACCGTCCGACACCACATGCAGCGGAAGGCTGTCGTTCAAGGAAAGTGCGCCGGTCGGTGCCGGCAAACTCGTGATGCTCAGCGAAAGGACCTGCTGATCGGTCGCGGCAAGGCCCGCATTGGCGGCCACGGTCACAGCAGGGTTGAGCAGACGGAACGACGTCGTCGCGTTGTTGAACTCAAGGATGCCCATGGCGCTGGCCGGCCATTGCTTTGCCGTCAGCGCGGTGCCGTCCATGTTGACGATCGGATGGGTGCCCAGACCGTCAATGTTGCCCGTCATGGCGCCGTTGTTGTCGAAGGCGGCCTTCTGGACGACGAAAATCTGGCCGTCGACATAAGCGCTCGGCGCCGGCAGGACCGCGGCGGTGCAGACATTGGCCGAGCCCGCGTCGGTACCGACCATGATGGGCGCGGATGCGGCTCCGATGTTGACCCAATTCGCGCCGCCCGTATCAGGGTCGGACGTATTGTCGTCGGCCGTGCTCAGCCAAACGACACCGGTCGCCGCGCCGGCCAGCAACGCGCTCTTGGGATACCCGCCGATCGCTGCCGAGAAGGCCGGATCGTAGGGAACCAGACCGCCTGCATTCTGCCACTGCGACCATTGCGTGATCTGCTGCAGAATGCCGTTCATGTCCTGGCCGAATGGCGGCACGCCGCCCGATCCGACCGGCAGGAAGTTGAGTGGCGGAAAGCCGTCGGTCAGGGAGGCCGCGCCATTCACAATCCCGATCTGCGAGCCGAGCGGGATGGAGCGGATGTAGCTCGGGCTCGCCGAAGCTCCCCAAGCTACGGGGAACTTGGCAGGCAAGGCGGAAAGCTTCATGGAAGGATCCTTAGATGATGACGACCGACGCCTTGACGCCGGTCGGCTTCGGCAAGACGCCGGAGTTCTGGACAATCGCGAGTTCGACAGGAGTCAGCTGGAATGCGAAGGTGTAGGTCATCGTCATCGTCTCGATCGACGAGCCCGCGTAGAACGATGCCTGGTTGAAGCCGACGGAGTTCAGCGATTCCTCGAAGCCGAACCATGTTCCGTAATTGCCGCCCTCGGTAACGTAGGCGTTGCCCCTATTAGGGAAGAGGCTGAGCAGGATCTGGTTGATCGCGGGGATCGAGCCGTTAGTGATGTTGGCTGCCGCCTTGGCGAAGATGAGCCGGCGGTATGCCTCGTCCGACAGCGCGAAATTCGAGGTCAGCGGAGCGCCGGAATAGAACGCGCCTTGCCCGAACGGATCGGCTCCTGGCCTCGCCTCGTCGAAGCCGAACCAGTCCCCGGTCGTGACCTGCAAAACCCGGCTGACGCCGACGATGCGGCCCCAGACGTCGAGCCCATAGCCCTGCGCCGTGTCGACGTTCCAGATGTAGTCGAAGAACGCATCGAAGTTGGCCGTCTGGTCGAGATACGAGAAGATGTTCCCGATCAGCTGCGTCAGCGTGGGCGCATTCGCATACTGGCTGATGACAGTGCGCCAAACGTCGAAAGGCGGGAAATCGCCGATCGGGCTGATGCCAATGGCGAATTGGCCAAAGCCGTTCGGTATCCCGGCCGGTGGCCTGGGATAGGGAGGTCCTGTGTCTTCCATGATCGATCAGGTCAGGGTGACGAAGATGTCGTTGGGGGAGATCGTCGGCACCTGGTCGATGTCGACGGCGATGTCGAAGCGATTGGGGATCGCGGCCGTCATGGTCTCGATTGACACGTTCTTGTTGTTCGAGACGACATAGGTACCGGTGCCGCCCGAGCCGGTGCCGAGCGCGGTGATGGTGGTGCCGACGGTCAGCGCGCCGGTGGTGTCGGAAATGATCTGCCCGACCGCCGGCGCACCCGACGCAACGGCGGAGACCGTCAGTATCGTTCCGGCGATCTGGCCCGTGAAGACGGCGCTGGGGTTGTTGTTCGAGCCTACCTCGATCGAGATGATCTGCGCCCACAAGCCAAGGGCAGCCACGGGCGCGTAGAAACGGCTCGCAAATAGCGTGGTGCCGATCTTCGCGCGCGGCCCACCATCGCCGCCAGCAAAGGCGCTGACGATGGCATTCTGGATTTGCGTCGCGGCATCGGCGGGGACGAGATGCGTGTTGACGATGTTGACCGCGAACAGGATCGCCAAGGGATCGGGGATCTCGAAGCTCACCCGATAGGCAGGGTACGGTGGGACATAGCCGGGGCTCTGGTCGTAGACCGTGACCGTCGTATTGCCGTTGTATGCGCAGCCGGGCGCTTTGCGCGACCAGATCGCTTGCGCGACATCGTCAGCGTCGCCGCCGACCACCGCGACATAGAGCGAGTTCGGATAGATCGAGACGCCGCCAATGGTCTGGACGTCATTGCTGGCGTTCTCTGTCACGAACGCGTCGATGACGTTCGGCACCGCCAGCACCGCGCCCAGGACCGACGGAAGCGAGCCCTGCGAATTCAACGCGACGGAGGCAGCACGGCGGGCCTCGAAAGCCGACCGGCTCTCGACATTGTTGCCCAGCACGCCGTCATCCGGGTTCGTGATCGAATCCCATCCGGGGATCGCTCGAAAAATCTGGTCGAGGCTTCCGGCAGGGCATGGGATCGGCCCGACCACCAGGCACTCGAACGGCAAGGTGACAGTGCCGTCGACGCCGATGACGCCATCCTCGGTGCACAGATACTGGTTGCCATCTTCGGCAAGGGCCAACGAGCCCGTCGGGATGGCGACGCCCGGCAAGCCACTGCAAAGCGCCTGCACGACCGTCGGCTGGGCCGGGTTGCGCTCGATGAAGTAGATGCGCGCGATCGCATCCTGCATCCGGCCGGTCGCATAGGCGGGATCGACCTGGTTGGTGAAATAGAGGAACATCGAGTTGACCTCGTCGATGACCGCCGTCTCGCTGCTGGCGAGCTGCCCCTGCGGCGTGTTCAGCGCGGGATTGAGGACGCTGCCGAACGCGCCGTTGATGTCCTCGGTCACGCCCGCCAGCACCTCCGCGGCCGACGGGATCAGGAACCCCCTGTCCGTCCACTGCGGCGGGGGAACGTTGGTGGTGTCGACCATGTGCTAGAAGCTCGCTGCGGTGGTGTTGCCGGCCCCGTCCGTCACCTGCACTTGGCCGGTGACAGTCCGATCGGTCCAGGACTGGATGAAGGTCTGCGCCGAGACCACGCCGGGCACACTTAGGGCGGCGCGGTTGAAGTACGGCTTCATGAGCGAGACCGGCGGAGCCCTGCCCAGGATCTGGTCGAAAAAGGGAATGCCCTGTGTGGTGTCGTAGTAGAGCTCGCCCGCGAAAAGCCTGATCGCGCTCGCGGCGTCCTGCGCCAGCGCATAGGGCTCGTCGGCGACGGCGATGTTGCCCGACGCGTCGGACATCAGGTCCCATGTGTCGGTGTCGAGAAGGAGCGTCTTCATGTTCCGGGCTCCGGTGGGCCAGACGTCCCGCCGCCAGGCTGGACGTTGGTGTGGAGGTGGTTGAGGAGGCTGATGTTCTCGCCGCCCGATCCCGCGATGACGTCGCCCGTCACGCGCAGCTGCGCGGTGGTGATGGTGATGGAGCCGGCCGCAAACTCAATGATCTGCCCGTTCTTGTCGAAGAGCTTGATGCCGCTCTCGGTAAACTGGACGGCCTGGTCCTGGTTTGCCGGGTTGACGATGGTGCCCATGTAGACGCCGTCCGACATGTTGCCGCGGCGAAAGCTGCCCGGGTTTGATTGGGCTCCGCCATTGGCTTTCAGCGCCGAGATGTCGCGGTCGGATATGGCCATGTGGCCCATATCGCCGACTTTGGGATCGTTGATGATGCCGTTCGTGCCGCCCTGATTCCGCATCGTGGCGATGCCGTAGATGATGCCATGCGGCGTCTGGTTGCCCTGCCCGTCCGTCTGATTGATCAGCGGCATCACATCCACCGTGGGCGGCGCGCCGACGCCGCCACCATGCACTGCGACGACCTTGACCGGGATGCCCGTGCGTGCCTGCGCCAGCTCCTGGCGGATGAGGAAGCGCAGCCGGTTGATCTCGGCGGTGTCGTCAGACGTGGTCTGCTGACCGAAATAGCCTTGGCCGCTCATGCCGGCGCCGAGGCATCAACGGCGATGCATTCGAGGAGCATGAACCACTTTCCGTGGGGCATCATTGCCTCCAACTGATACTCAAGACGGTTGACCTTCCATGTGCCATTGGCCGGCGTCAGGTCGCTCTGGATTTGCACCTTGCCCTGGTACTTCACGGCCGGATTGTAGAGCGCGCGGACCAGCACGAAGGCCTGCTGGAAGAACGGGTAGCCGACCATGCCGGTGTCTTTCGAAATCAGCACCGTGTCGCTGTTTCGCGCCTTGCCGGGCGGCGTGATGACCATCGTGCCGCGATCGATGCCGACGTCGAAGCCGCCGTCACGCGCGATCGCCAGCATCTGCGTCCACGCGGTGCCCGGATAGTAGGGGTTGGCGAACTTCACCTTGACGCCGGCGTCTTCGAACGCCAGGCCCATCTGCCCCGTGAGAGATTTCATCATCTGCGAGGCGTCGCCGGAGCCCTTGATGGAGAGCGGCGGGATCGGCTTTGCGGCATGGAAGACGCCCGGGAGCGAGCTGATCCGGAAGCACACGTCGGGCATCGCCTGCGCGTCGACATAGGCGTAAACGATGGTGCCAGTCCACACGACGTTCTGGCCGGTCTCGTCGTCTCCAGCGAGCACCGAAATGCCGTTCTTGTACATCTGGAGATACTGTGAACCGACGGTGGATAGCTGGTTCATCAGAGCCAGAGGCAGGCCCCAGATTGAAATTTCCGCTTGCCCCGAGCCTTGCCCGGCGTTGACGATGTTGCAGGCGACGCGCAGCCCGAATACCTCCGCGGTGTTGCCGCCGCCTTCAAACTGACCGTTTGCCAGCTCGAACTCGACGGAAATTCGCTTCTGGCTAAACGCCATCTCGATCACCGCCTCACATGAAGAAAGTTACGCCCATGCCGAAAGTCCTTGCCGCCGCGAGCGCCGCCCTCCTGCTTTTCACCGTCGCGCCGGCGCTGGCGAAGCCGAACAAGGCCGCGCTCGAAAAGACCTATCTCGACCTCAATGAGCAGTGCCGCGGCGGCTCGGGCGATGATCCCGACACGATCAAGGCGTGCGATCAGCGAGAGGCGGTGGCGGCGCAGCTGAAGCAACTCCACACTTGCTTTGCCGGCGACCGGTTCCAACGCTGCCGAGCTGATTAGTTGAGGCCGACCGCCATCGCCTGAGCTAATGGAACGTTCGCTCCGCCAACAAGTTGGATGGGGGCATGGATTCGCTCACGCTTTGTCGGGAGGCGTGGAGCGCAAGTCCGGGCACCTTGAACGAGTAACGCTAATGCGTCGTACGATTTTGGCCTGCGTTTGCATTCTGTGCTCCACTGCCTTGGTCCAGGCAAAGCCGTGGCAGCATTTCGGGGTCAAGGAATTTGGTTTCATCTTTGATGTGCCACCCGGGTTCGCGCTGGCTCAGCGTTCGGATCAGGGCGCAGCTTTTGAAGGCGAAAGGCACGCGTTCCTAGCCGTGTGGGGTGCTCGGCTGGGCAAAGCCAGTTTCGAAGCCGAGATCGAGCATCGCATGGGGCAGGACGAAAAAGACGGTTGGAAATTGACGTATAAACGCCTGACGCCGAATTGGGCCAGCTATTCGGGGATCAAAGACGGTCAGATCAGGTATGTTCGCGCCATCCAAGTATGCGCCGACCGCGCGGCGCTGTTTACGATCAACTACAGCCGTGACGAAAAAGTGCCCTACGATCCGGTTATAGTTCGCATGGTCCGGTCTTTAAGGGCGGAAGGGTGCTAGGCCCACAGATCATTTCGCCGATCGGAGCGGGCGTGGGCTAGAAGCAGCGGCCCGACAGTTCCGCGTTGGGGTGCGTTCGGTCGAACTGCCGGGCCTGACCGGCTCTCGGTGTAGGGGACAGAGCCGGCTGAGGGCGAGCCTAAATTAGCATCCACACCTCGATACCTCATTTGATTAAAATCCACTGATTTCCTAGCGCGCCGGAAGCTCGCTCGCCGACACATAGGCGAGGCTGTAGCGCGTGCCCAGCCCGGTATAGTACGGGTCGGTGTCGCCCTGGTTGTCGATGAAGATGAGATCGCCAGAGAAGCCAAGGTAAAGCGACCGGACGATCCGGTTGAGGTTCTGGCAGATCACGCCGCCTATCACGAGCACGTTGTCGACATAGAGGTCGATGAACAGGCCGGGGTTCTTCTGGTAGAGGCTGATCTGCGAGACCTGACCGTCCAGCGTCACGCCGACCGCCTGGTTTGGCACCGCCTGCAGTGGGATGATGACCATCAGAAGCCTCCGGCCGGCAGCCCAGACGATGTCTGGAATTGCGCGAGCTGCGCGCTGCTCGCCGGCGCGGTCTGGACAGTGCCGCCGTTAATCTGAGAAGCGCCGCTCGGATCCTGGGTGTTCGACATGGCGGCACTGACGGCCTGGCGCACTTCGATCAGCCAGATATCGACCGACAGAAGCCCCATCCCCTCATTCGAGCGCCGGCTATAGTCGTAGTGGGTGATGTTGCAGGAGAGGTAGACCGCCTCCGGCGTCACCACGTCATAGAGGTTGGTGTCGCCGGCGACGGCCGCGATCGACGCCAGCATCGCGGCGCGGTTTGCGGCCGATCCGCCGGCGGTGAAGCGGAGCCGAGCATCGTAGGGTACCTGGACCTTGTCGTAGCTCTGAAAGGCCCCCTGCTCGACCGGGAAGTCAGAGATCGACCATTGCTGGCGATACTGCACCTCCACGATGTTATCGGCGATGATCACCGGCACACCGCCGAAGTAGATGCCCCAGGGTTGCAGGCCGAACGCGTTCGACAGCAACCCGAAGGCATCCTGGGTCAGAAGTTCAAGAATGCCGGCCATCACGCCAATCCACTATTTGCCTGCGCGGTGAAGAGACGCCGGCTGAGCGCGTCATTGATGTCGGCCGCAACGCCGTTGGCATCGGTGGCCTGGCTGTGAACCTCGACCTTGCCGATATGGGCCTCGACCGAGCTGGTCGACGTCGTGGCCGTGTGCGTGCTGGAGATGTTCGACAGCGCTGCCGACGCGGCGCCGGTGTTGATCGCCTTCATGCCCCGATAGGTTCGGCCGGTGTAGTTGTCCATGCCGTTCCAGGCATTGTAGCCCTCGGCGCGCTCGAACATCGATGCACCGGTAGCGCCCTGCGCGTCGGTCTTGGCATTGCGCAGCATGCTGCCGGCCCGGCTATCGGGGCCGTTCAGTTCGGACAGAGCGAACTGATACTGCGTGTCGGCATCGTTCCAGTCTTTGCCGCGCGCCTTCGCGAAGGCCATGAGGCGCGCCTTTCGCGAGCCCAGCCATTGCGCCACACCAGACGCGCCGATGCCGTTGACGGTCGAGGGACCGCCGGCCGCCTCGACATTCATCCAGCGCGAGATGAGGCCGCGCGCGCCGGCATCTGATAGGCCGCCGCCCGTGAGGGTCTGGTAAGCCTGCGATTGCCGTTCGGGCGTCCACCAGCCCCGGGTGCCACCAGAGGCGTGCTGGGGGCCAGTAGAACCGGTGCCGCCCACCATGCCGCCGACAAGGCCGCCGGCCTTGGACGATGCGCTGCCGCCGCCGAACGCAGCGCCGATGCCACTGAGGAGGTTGCTCCAGAAGCCGCCGCCAGAGTTGCTTTGCTCGGCCATCGTGACCGGAACCGGATTGCTCCTCGAGATCGGCTTGCCGTCGACGGCGATCTTGTCGTCGGCATCCTTACCGGGATGGCTTCCAGGCCCTCTGCGCAGATGCGCCATGAGCCAATTGCCGATCGTGCCGTGATCGGCAGCGTGAGGATCGGAGCGCAGGTGCGACCCGCCCCATTTGATCGCGGCCGCGCCGGCAAGAAGCATTCCAACGCCCGTCGAAATCGTGCCGAGGAACCCCAGGCCCGCGCGAGCACCGCCTGCGGCGACACCGCCACCTGCTCCTCCCGCCGCGAGCATGCGCATATTGGCAAGAACCCGGAGAAACTTTGCGCCGAGCCACAGGCCGAACAGGATCTCGGTGGCATGGACAATGCCGCCGACCCCGTCGACCACCTCTTTCGCGCCGTGCGCGAAATTCTGCATGCCCGTCTCGACGGCGTTCCAGTCGATCCTTTCGAGCCAGTCGATGAATTTCTTCACCGCGTCGACAATGCCGGTCCGGATCCAGTCCTGGTTCTTTTCGATCCAGGTCGTCATCCTGTCGGCCGCGTCGACCAAGACCGGGCCGAGCTTGTCATAGATGGCGTTGGCGAGTGCGATGATGTGCTGGAGCAATTCGTTCCAGCTAGCCTGGAGCTTTTGCGCCGCCTTGATCGCCTCATTGCTGGGCGAAAGGCTCTTCTCCAGTTTCCCCAGATAGACGTCGATGCCGGCGCCCATCTTGTACATGAGCTGTTCGGTCGCCGGGTCTATCCCCAGCGCCTGCGCGACATTGTGAGCCGCACCGGCGTCGATCTGGTGCAACCTCTGCAAAGCCGCCGCGACATCGGACAGATAGCGATCGAGCCCATGGTTGGGGTCGATCCGCATGCCGGTCCAGGCCTGCAATTGCGAGAATTCGCGCGGCAGCGCCTCACCGTTCTTGTTGAGGTTGTAGAGCTGCTTGTTGACGCGCTCCAGGGTCGACGCGGTGGCGTCGGCCGAGCCGCCGAAGCGTTCGGCCGCATTCTCCCAGGCCGCGATGCGCTGGGGCGATTCCCCAAGGCTCGACGCGAAGCGGCCCAGCGAGGCATCCGCATTGGTGAGCTTGCGAACAAAGTCGCTGAGCGCCTGGCTGCCGGTGATGACGGCGAAGAGTTCGAGCACGCGCCGCGTGATCAGGTTGACGGTCTCGGCCGCCTTCTTCGAGCTGTCCTCGATCTCCTTCCCGCCCTTGCGGAATTCATCGCGCGACTTTAGCCAGGCCTCGGTCTGTTTCTTCCGGCCATCTTCAAAATTCTTTGGATCGAGATTCAGGCGGACGATCAGTTCATCAATGATCGTGCCCATTGGCGCCCCTCTTTTTCAGCAGCATCAGGTTGTGGGCGTCGACCATCGCCACCTCGAGAAGGTCGTGGACGTCCTCGATCGACAACCACTCGTCTAGCTCGCGGAGCGAGGTTTTGCCCTTTGAGAGAACCTGACCGATGGCTCGGGAGACGTTGCCGTATTCGAGGAGGCGGACGCCGGCGACTGTGTCGAGATCGATTTCGACTGGCCGCCGGCTGTAAAAAAACTGACGTGAAGGTTGAAGACCTCCTGCCGGAGCTGAATCAGCGTCGCGATCTCCTCGACGTCACCCTCGATAAGCGGGCGCTGGATGGCCGGGTTGCGGGGATCGGGCTTGATGGTGACGCATTCCATCATCTCGTCGAGCAGCGGCTCGGCATCCTCGAAATCGATCTTGGTGATCGCCCGGATGCCCACGATGGCGATGCCCTGCATGCCCATGCCGGCGAAGTCGTCGGGGAGTTCGACGCCGGAGCGCGCCACGGCGAGCAGAGCGCGCATCGCCCATTTCTCCGCGCGCGTCGCCGGCATCTCCCGGATGTGAAAGGTCTTGCCCTGATCACGACCCTCATCGGGGATCGTGACGTCGATCTCTTTACGCGCCATGACTTACCCTCAGTTCGGTCCGCTTTGAACACTCTGCCAGCGGATCGCGAAACGGCGCGGCTGCAGGATCTTGGCGGCTGCTGGCATCGGCGGCAGGCTGACCAGAAAGCCCTTGGTCGAGATGTAGGAGCGGCCTACCGACGGCAGGGTCGTGCTGCCGTTCGCGGTATAGACGTCCTTCGCCTGGATCTGCGTCGCGGCCCAGGTCTCGAAGAAGGCGATCGACGGGGAATCGGCCTGCAACACGAACGTCTGGTTGATCGGGTTGTAGACGAAGCCACCCGACAGGATGCCATCGACGCCCATGGCGGTCTCGACCTGGTCGACGCTATCCAGGTCGTAGATGTTGTCGGCCGCGAAGCCTTGCAGTTGGACCGGTGTCGGGAAGAGGTTCGCCACCGCAAGCGTAATGACCGCGTTCGCGGCCGTCAGAGACGACATGATCTAAGCTCCTTGAAGGGGAATGGGGTTGCCGCTTACTGGACGAGGGTCGAGGTGAGCTCGATCACCTGGACGGACTCGCCATCCATGTACCAGAAGTTGATCGGCGGGCTCTGGCGGGCCTGGCGCACCTGCGGGGTGGCATCCTTCACCTGGAGATACCAGCCTTGCAGCTGGAGGGTGTCGCTCGCCTTGAGGCCAGCCGCCGAGTTGATCTGCGCGATCTGGAGCGCCGACAGCGTCACGCCGGCGCGGATGGCGCCGAAGTTGAGCGCCTGGTTGATCGGGTCGAGGCACGCCGCCTTGATCAGCTCAAAGCCGGCCGCGTTGTACGGTACCGAGTTGATGTTCTGGAGCAGCTCCATGAGGGCAAGCTGGAGCTGGTTGTTCAGCCAAATCTGGTTGATGTAGCTGTCCAGCCATTCGAACTCGCCCGACACCGTGCCGTTCTGGAACTCCAGGAACTGCTGCGCGGCCGTCGCGTAGGCGCCATAGAAGTTATAGCCGTTGGCGATCAGGTTGCTCGCGACCGTCGCCGTGGTGACGCCAGCCACCAGCCCATCCTGCCCTCGGAATGCGAAGGTGATGCGGCCGTTGGTCTGCTGAAAGTCGATCGAGGCCGCCGCGCCGCAGATGAAGGCGGCGATCTGCTCGGGCGTCGTCATGCCACCGGCAGGCTGGTAGATCGCGCAGGTGCCGTCGAGATTGGCGCTCTTGAGGATGTTGCCGAAGCTGGACGTCGCATCGTTGCCCTCGGTCGGCGTGATGTCCGTGTCCCATGCGATATAGGCGAAGCGCTTGTTGGTGTTGTTGACCCATTCGGCGAAAGCCAGCTTCTGCGCGTTGCCCGAACCGCCATCGGGATCGAAGATCGTCATGAAGGTCGCCCAATTCTGGGTGATCTGGGTGATCCCGGCCATGAAAGCGGCAGGCGTCGTTCCATCGGCGCCCTGGGAGAGGGTCGCGCCGGTAGCCTGCGTCAGGAAGAGACCGTCCGAAACCGAACCGGTGGCGAAGGCAGCGGAAGAGGCCGCGCCGGCAACGCCAGAGGTGATGACGAAGCGGCCGGCGACCGAGTCGTAGGAGACCTCCAGCGGCGTGGGCGCGGCCGTGATGGTCTCGCTCGCCACAGTCTGTGTCTGGTCGACGAAGTATGTGCCGGCCAGGCCCTCGCCGGTGCCAAGCTGCGTGATGTGCGTGCCGGCTGTCACGCCGACCCCGGCCAGCGTCTGGCCGACTGCCAGGGTGCCGGACGCGACGGCGCTGACCGTGAGCGTACCATAGGTCGCCGTGATCGCCCCGCTCGGCACCACCTGCTCGATCGACACCGCATACTCGCCAATGCCGCCCGGCGTGCCCGACAGCTGGGTCGTGATCTGCGTTCCGGCCGAGACGCCAGAGCCGGAAAGCGCAGCGCCAGCGACCAGCACGCCCGACGTGACGCCGGTCACGTACATGACGCTGCCGGCGATGGACGCAGTCACCGAGGCCGTCGTGGCGGCGATTGCGCCAGTCACGGATGCGGCTTGCGGCAAGCTGGCATTCAGGTCGGTCTGGATCAGCGCCGCGGCGGCCGAGAAGCTGTTCGCGCTCGAAAGGTCGATCGCGTTCGCGGTGCGCACATAGCCGTCGACATCAACCGAGAGCGTGCCGCTCAAAGCCTGGAGCTGCGCCAGCGAAAGCTGATTGGCCTTGCCGCCCCTCAGATAGGCCGCGACCGCCGCCGAGGGATACTGCGTGAAGAGGATGGTCGCGGGCTTCTGCGTCGAGTTGTTGAAGCCGTTGAAATAGACGGCCGCGATCTCGGTCTCCTCGGCCGATGCGCCGAAGAAGTTCGAGACCGACTTGCCGTCGTTCGGGAACGACAGCACCTGCCCAATCGGGACGCGGGTGTTTTGGGTCAGCACGAGGCCGTTCATCACGAGCGCCTTGCCGCCGGCGTTGAGAACGTTCGGGATGACGTTCACAAGCTGCGAGGCCGGAATGGTCGTCATGGACCAGGTCCTTTCTGTTTCGATTGAGGGGTCAGGCCGGGAAGGTCGCTTCGACGTTGGCGACGTCGACCACGGCCTGGTCGGCGAATTGCTGTGGCAGGCCGATTGCCTGGTTGGCCTGCAGATGCACGTCGACGACATAGCGGGTCTCGTATTGCTGCTCGCCGTTGAAGAACGGGACCTGCTTGGGATCGTCGGCATAGAGCGGCGCGCCATCCAGGCCGGCGTCGGCGAAGTATCGTGTCGCCCGCTCATCGCGGATCAGCGTGGCGATCGTCTGCGCCATGTCGGAAGCGCTGCCATCCGAGGCGCTGTGCACGTCGAGCTGGATGACGACGTCGGTCGGCTGCGTGATGGTCTCGGCGCCGCTCGAGAGCGTCTGCGCCGCCACGGTCTGCGCCGGCGTGACCGTGTAGGATCCAATGCCGCCCGGCGTGCCGCTCGTCTGCTCGCTGACGAGCGTGCCGGCAGTCACCTGTGTTCCGAAGACGGTCGCCCCCACCAGCAGCGCGCCGAACGCGACCTGAGTGACGGTCATCACCGTATCCGCGATCGAGGCCTCAAAGGCGCAGTCCTGATAGGTGTCGACGTTGGTCGAGAGGCGACCGCGATGGCTCACGGTCATTGTGACGAAATCGCCAGCCGGCTCCGGGACCCGGTCGTCTTGCGCCGATATCACTTCGACGCCGGCAGGCAGGTATTGCAGCAGAAAGCCGCGCAGGACCGTCTGGATGCCAGACTGGCTGGGGACCGGGCCGCTCATCAGACGCTGGTGCCGATCCCGCGCACCGTGGCCTCGCCGGCGCCGACCGGCTGGCACCACACCTGGTCGCCGGCCGCGAGCGGGAACGGAACGAAGCTCTGGGAGAGCAGGACGCAATTCGAGGCATCCGCCGCCGGCTGGCTGTCGGCGATCGCTGCCATCACGCCGCCTATGCTGGTCACCTGCAACAGCGCCGATGAATAGTTGGCCCCGTCGGCGACCTTAGTCCACTGGCCGGCGGGGCATGGCACCATGAAGGTTCCGTTCGCCATATCAGGCTCCATCCATTTGCAGGGTCAGGGCGCACTTGCACCAGTCGGGCCACGACTCGAGCACGAGTGCTACGAGCCAGGTGTCGCCTTCCGGGAAAGTGCCGGCGGGGAAGACAAAGAGATCGCCGCCGACTTGCAGCTCTCGCACCACGCCGAGGGCCGAACCGTTGAGGTAGACGGCGCGGCGCACGCCCTGAATGTTGAGCCCGTCGAGCAGCTGCAGATCGTTGTAGGTAAGCGACTGCGCCTGCAGAGAGACGCCGGGCACGTCGACAAAGCTCGGGGTGCGCGTGCCGTCGGCCGCCGTGGTGTAGCCGCTGGACCGTTTCAGCGTGGCGGTCACGAACGGGTTCACCGTCCCGATCGCCGCCGAGACGATCCCGTGCAGGTTCATGGTCGATCAGCCGACGCGGTAGACCGTGAAGGTGCCGGCGCCCGTGTTGCGGAAGCGCAGGATGCCGCTCGACGGGATCGTGGCGCTGCTATGCGCCGGGAAGTCCATCGAACCGACCAGCGTCATGCCGGCGTTGGTGGTGATGGTGGCATCCTCGGCATCGACGATGGAGGTGTTGATCACCGAGACGTCGAAGGAGTCGTTGGCCTCAAAGTCGGCCGGCAGCGCTGCCTGGAGCGCTGCACCGGTCGGGAGCTGCTGCACTGAGGCAGCGCCGGCGCCCTGCTGGATGGTGATGATGCGCGTGAGCAGATCGGCGGGCGTGAGCGTGCCGGAGACGGTGTGCGCTGCCGGGGCGCCCTGCGTGCTGCCGACCTGTGCGGTGGCCGTCCAGATGGCCGCGCCAGGGGTCGCATCGACGCAGACAAACGCGGTGTCGGTCGCGGTGTTCACCCAGGCCGAACCGACCTGATAACCCTCGCTCGAGTCGTTAGCGGCGGCTGGATCGGTCACGGCCGCGAAGTTGTTCTTGAATGCAAGGTCGGCTGGAATGTCGCCGAGGTTGCTCGAAAAAAGGACGGCCCTCATCGTAGTGGTCTCCGGGTTCAGGATTTCTTGACGGCATAGTCGACCGACGCCAGCATGTGGCCGGTGTCGACGAGCTGCTTGTCGTTGCCCTTGCGGGCGATGGTGGCGGGCTGCAGCGGCGGGCCGTCATAGGCGGTGATCGCCGCCTGCAACTGGCCCTTGATGGCCTCGCCCGTCTGGCCCAGCGTCTTTTCGGCGTCGTAGCCGTTCGCGGCCAGGAGGTCCCTCACGGCGTCGGGCCATTCGGGGCTCTTGTCCGCGATCATGCCCCTGAAGAACGGGCGGGGCGGCGTGTCGCGGGTGCCAAATTCATTCAGCGCTGCAACTAGCGGGACGGAGGTGCCGTCAGGATAGGTCGCGCCCTCCAGGAAGCCGACGTCGACCGACACGGCTTTCTGGAGGTTCTTCGCGATCTCGGCCAGCTTCGCGGCGAGCTTATCGCCGCCGGAAAGCTTCACCATCGCTTTACGCGCCAGGTGCGCTCTGATCGGCGGGCTGATCGGCGGCTTTCGCCTTTGCCTTTCCCTTCGCATCAACGGCGGGATCGGCGGGGCCGGTCGCTCCGGTGACACCAGTCGCGCCGGCGTCGGCCGCGGAACCCGTCGCTCCGCTTTCAACCGCCGCGCCGGTGGCGCCGGTGGCACCAGTGGTCGCGGTCGCGCCGGTCGCGCCGGGCGCGCAATCTGCGGCCGCCGTGGAGGTGGCGGGCCTCTCCGGCGGATCCACAAGAGGTGCCGGGGAAGCGAGGCGCAGGCTGCGCTCAAGGGTCTGGATGCGATCTTCGGCGTGCTTGCGGAAGGCGCGGAACTCGCGCTGCAATTGCTGGAGGAGGTCCATGGACGATGTCCTTTACTGATTGAGCCACGGGTTGAACGCGCGGCGCGGCCCGGGCATGTAGCGCATGGTCCGGTAGGCGGCAGTGGCCTGCCGGTAGGCCGCGCCGAATGGGGTTTGCATGAACCAGGCGTTGTTTGGCGTTACGGGGAAGTCGGCCTGTACCGATACGCTGCCCTCGGTAGCATTTGAGACGCGTCCCACGATCCCGGCCGGCGCCTGACCGTTGGCGCCGTACATGAGCTGGCAGATGTGAGCCACCATGAGATTGAGCAGCGTAGTCTGCGTCTCGGCCTTGGTGACGGGGCCACCGCCATCATTGCGGCAATAGAGAACCGCGACCGGCAGCGCGCCCTGCAAAACCTGCGGCTGGCTGAGCGTCGCGAACTGCGGGTAGATGGCTATGAAGTCCTCATAGCTGAAAGCGACAATGACGCCCATGCGGACCTCCCGTGTTCGCCGGCGTCACCTGGCTCAGGCTTCTTCCTTCTTGAAGGCCTGGATGCCGCGCGGCAGGTTGTTCGGATCGATCGGTTCGAGACCCGACTTCTGTGCCTCATGTTCTTTGATAAAGTCCTCGACCATGTCGGTCTCGACGTGCGCCCAGACGAGGTTGTTCCTGACCGCGTCGAGGTCCTTGTTCTGCTCGAGCCACTTCTTAAAGAAATCGGCATCGACCCCATAGGTCAGGGCGTAGTCGCTGTCTTGCGCCATCGGGGCGGGCTCTTTGCGGCGGTCGAAGCGGCGCAGATAGCCTTTCAGGACGACCGGCTCGCCGATCACCTGGGCGCGTTTCACCTTGCGGAAGCTGCCGCCGGCGGTCGGTTCGTTCTGCTCGACCATCTCGTGAAGGCGCAGGATTAGGCCGTGCGGCAGCTTGCAGGCGACGGTGACAGTGGTGGACATCGATTTGCTCCGGTTGGTGGAAAGCGGTTCAAGTCGCCGATGCCGGCCCCCTGCCTCGAGAGGGCGGCACGGGAGAGGTTTTCAGACTGGGGGCCTGACGCTTTAGCTGGCCGATCAGCGCGCTGCTGGTAGGCGTGTGGAAGATCATCAAGATCAAGTTCGGATAGCGAGATTGCAGCGGATCCCAGGTGTCACGCCTGGCTCAGCGCCTGTGGAACAGGCACCCTCGCAAGCAGCATCCGCAAACTACTATCCGTGAAGAGCTAAGTGGATAGGCATTATGTTCTCCCCGACCACTAGCCCAGCGATAGAAGGCGTGCGAGCGCTCGGGTGTCGATCGGCTTCTCGATGCGCGGCACTTCGGCGTACGCTTCAGGAATGGACCAGGCATCGTAACCCGTGGCAAAGATGAAGGGCACTTCACGTTCGCGAAGCGCGTCCGCGATAGGGAAGGCGCGTTCGCCGCGCAGGTTGAGGTCGAGCACGGCGCCGTCGATCCGGTCTTCCGCCCCGAGCAGCTCAAGCGCATCCTCGATTGAGCCCACCGGGCCGATTACGTTCGCGCCTCTGTCTTCCAGATCGCGGGCGAGATCAGCAGCGATCATGTACTCGTCCTCAACCACAAGAAGACGGCGGCCCCGCAGGGCATCGGGTTGCGGCTCATCCATATTGCTTCTCATCCTTGGTCACCGGTACGACGATCTCGCAGCGCACCCCGTCCGATCCGAACTCGAACTTCGTCTTAGCGCCGAGCTGGTAGGGAAGCGCCCGCTCGATCAGTTCGCTGCCGTAGCCCCTCCGCGTGGGTCCGCCCTCCGGCATGGTGACGCCGCTCTCGCGCCATTCAAGTCTCGCGCGTGGCTTCGACCCGTCGTGCTCTATGTTCCACCTAACGGTGAGCCGGCCCGACGGTTGGTGAAGAGCGCCGTACTTCACCGCGTTCGTCGCGAGTTCGTGCAGCGCGAGCGCTACGGATTGCGCGGAGATGGCCGGCAACGAGGTCGCGGGGCCTTCGATCGTGACGTTGCCCCCGTCCACGCTTCCGTCGCCGTGCGCGTGGAGCTCGCCTTGGATCAGTTCGCGCAGGTCGATCGGCTGATGGTCGGCGCGCGCGAGCAATCCTTGGACGCGCGAAAGCGCGCGTAACCGGCTCTCGTAATCCTCCGCAAACTCCTCCAGCGACGCGCTTGACCGCATCGTCTGCCGTGCGAGTGATTGGACGACCGCAATCAGGTTGCGCGTGCGGTGCTGAAGCTCGGCCAAAAGCACCTTCTGCTGGTCTTTGAGCGTGCGCAGGTCATGGATGTCGGAGGAGGTTCCGACCCATTCGAGTGCGGCCCCGCCGGCGTCGTCCAGGGGGGCGGCACGGGTCTGGTGCCAGCGATACTCGCCATCGGCCGATCGGCGGATGCGGTGCTCGCAATAGTATTCGCCTTTGCTCGGCGCCTCAGCCCATGCCGTCATCGTCGTGTCGTGATCCTCAGGATGGACGGCATCGAGCCAGCCGAAGCCGACGCTCTCGGCAAAGGCCAAGCCCGTGAAGACACTCCACTGTGGACTACCCCACGTCCGGTCACCGTTCACCTTCGAGCGGAAGACTAGCTGCGGGATATTGGTTGCGAGGAGCCGGAATAACTCTTCGCTCTGCTGAAGCTGCACTTCAGCACGGTGCTGGGCGGTCCGGTCGCGTAGGATTTTGACGTAACCTCGGGTTCTGTCCCCGAGCGGCATCATCAGCCCCGACGCCCAGAACCGCGTGCCGTCCTTCTTCATCTGCCAGCGCTCGTCCTCGGCTCGCCCTTCCGCGAGTGCGATCCGGCGCTCCTCCGCGGCTGCGCTCGTTCCGCCCTCCTCGGGAGGAAAGGCTACATCGGCAGACTTCCCGATGATCTCCTCATCGGCATAGCCGAGCACGCGCTCGGCACCCACGTTCCAGCTCGTGGTGATGCCGTTGGGATCCATGGTGAAGATCGCAAAGTCGGTCGCGCTGTCAAAGATGAGCTGCAACAGGTCGCTATCACTGAGCGGCCGCTGACCTTCGCCTTTTTCGTCTTGTTTGTCACCGTTTTGCACGCGTGGCCTCCGGCACATGGCCGGCACGCACCCCGCGGCCCAAACAACCGACCTTCAGCATGGGTGAACGGTAAACCGCCGAATGCCCGCATGGTTCCCGTCTTCCTAGCCGTGGCCGAGTTTCGCGCAGCCTGGGGTCCGATTCGACCAGGCGGGCTACCGGGCTGCTCCACCCCGCTTCACGCTTTGGTGCCAGAACGGTTACGATCCGGCACCAAGCGTTGTAGGATCGTTAGACGCCCAGCATCTGAGAGATGCCCATCGGCTGGCGGATGATCGCACCCCAGGTGCCGCTGGACATTTTCTTCTTCCATGAGGAGAGCGCGCGCACGATTGGATGAGCGCGGAGCTTTTCGTTGAACGCACAATAGCCGGTCTGCTGACCATCGATGCCGTCGGCAATGAACTGAACCACGTTGCCGGCTGATATGCCCGTCGGGTTGATCGCTGTCTTCGCCCTATATTGCACCGCTGAAACGACGCGAAGGTTCGGGAAGTTTTTCTTGAGCAGGTCCTCGACATTGACGTTGAACGAATTGGTCGCGGTCATGGCAAGCTGCGATTCCGGCGACATGGCCAGTGTCATCTTGGTGTTCTGGTCGACCAGGCCGGCTGTCTGGGTAACGAGCTGCAGCCACAGTGACTGGAGGTCGGAATAGATCTCATTCGCGGTGGCGACGATCTGGCCGTTGTTGATCCATTTCACACCGCCGTAAGCCTTCGGCGCCGGGGTGATCGGAGCCGCCAGGTTCGGGTCGTTGAGAAGGCCATAGTTCTGCAAACCCTGCACGCCCTTGAAGTAGGTCGTGTTGAGGAATCGTGCGAGCACGGTGACGCCGGCGCCATCCACTTCGCCAACCCAATTGACGCGGCCAAGGCCGGCGCGCTCGATCTCCAGTTCGCCATACTCGGAAATCGTCTGGAACAGATACGACTGGCGCTGCGGCCAATTCATGTTGGCGCCGGCTCGGCCGTTGTCGTTGTAGTCGCCATAGCTCGACACTTCGCCGGTCTGCTCGACGACGGGGAACATCGCCGTCTGGTCGATCCAGGTGCCCTTTCGAATTTCGCCGAAGATTTCGGCAGCTTTGGTTGGGGCGAAAAGGATGCGGTAGACCTCAGGATCCACAAGCGTGGTGAGGAACGCCGGAATGCCGGCGTTCGGTGCTGTCGCTAGCTGAGGTTGTGCATCCATCGCGAGGTGATTGGTGCGGAACGCCTCGACGATGTATGCGCGTGCATCGGGAAGGTAGATACCGGCCTGCTCGAACATCGAGCGATGCTGAGCCCACGCCGCAGCGGCCTGATCGAAGTCGTGAAATTTCATGGTGGTTATCCTCGCAGATCGCCGGCTTGCGGCGCATGGTTTCGAGATTGACGGGCGGGTTTAGCCCTGAGGCCAAGAGCTGATCTTCATCAGCTCGCCGGGCTGCGCGAAGGAACGCACGGTCCACTTGGTCTCGACATTGGTGGCCGCGGTGAGCGCCGCCGCGTTGACGACGGTGTTGACATCGACGGCATAGGTGCCAGCGCCGCCGGCCGGGCCGCTGAGCTGTTGGGTGATCGTGGTGACGGCGGTGATGCCAGCCCCGGTCAGCGTGTCGCCGACGCCGAAGACGCCTGCGATCGCGCCGCCCGCCGTGAACACGCCATAGGTGCCGGAAATCACTGTACCGGGGTCGACGTCCTGGTCGGGGATGTTGACTGCATACGTGCCCACACCGCCGGGGGTGCCAGTGAGCTGCTGTACGATCTTGGTGCCGGAGACGACGTCGGTGCCCGAGATCGTTGTGCCGGGATAGATCGTGCCGGAATTGAGCGCGGTGACGGCCAATACATTACCGTTGATCGAGCCGACGAGGCCACTGGTAGCGGCCGCGATAGAGCCTGCAGAAGCGGTCGCGCCATTTGGCGTGCCGGTGGGCGCGGCGGTTGCCGTTCCATCCGCGTAGTTGGCATAGACCTTCATGCCATACTGCGCCGGCGTAGCGCCGTTGTTCTTCACCCAGAAATCGCCCGCATCGAAGATGGTGATCGGGAAGCCTGCAGGAACCAGCATGGTTGATTCTTGCAGATACTGCTCGATGAGGCCCTGTTGTTCGCGATGGACGAAGCCGGCAACCGGGCCGGTGCCGAAGGTGTTGACCACGGCCGGCGCATTGTCGCTGTCGGCTAGGGCATAATTCAGCCAGGCGAAGCGGCCGATGACAGCACCTAGCGCGCCGCAGACCAGCGCGCCAGCGGCGGCAAGGACTGTAGAGCGAGGGTTGGTGGAAGCGAAATCGCCCTCGACAGCGGGGGCGGGATTGTAGGCAACCTGCGTCTGAAACCCAGACATGGGCGATCTCCTAAATGAAAAGAGCCGGCTCGCTGGCCGGCTCGACGGGCTTGGAAGGGGAAGCCGCTCGCCTTAGAGCGACTTGACGATGTGGGTCTTGGCGGCTGGGAAAAGTTCGTAGAACGAGTTCACCCCGGCAGCGTCCAGGGCGACGACCGGCTTCTTCGGTGCGCCGACGCTAGGTAGCGGCTGGGCCTTGAGAATGGCCGGCAGTGCCGAGGGATGGACACCATCGATGTTGACGCCGAGTGAGGTGAGCGCGGTGCGATAGACGGCATCCGCGTTATCATGGGCCATGGCGAGCTTGCCGATGTAGGGACGAACGGCCTCCTCGGCGGCGCGCACTTCGGCGGCCGACTTGAGCATCTCGGCGCGGACCTCGGTCTTGGCCTGCGCCACAGCCGCGGCGATTGCCGCGTCCATGGCCTTCTTGTCGACCTTGTCATCATCGTCCTCGTCGCCGTCCTCGGCCTTTTTCTTCTTCTCGTCCTCGTCCTCCTCCTCTTCGGAGTCCTCGGCTTTCTTTTTCTTGTCCTCCTCCTCCTCGTCGTCTTCGTCCATCGCTTCCTGGACCTCGACCTCGTCGAGCGCGACGAGAACCGCCTCGAGACCGTCGAGCTTCTCGTCGGCGGAGAGCTTGCCCTCGGCGGCCTTGCCGACTGCCTTGAGGATGGCCGGGCGCTTGGCCTTGAAGTTTTCGGCGGTAACTCCCGCGAGAGCCGCGCTGAATTCGATCTTCTGATCGCTGGCGAGCTTGGGCATGACGTGGGCAAGGATCGCGCCGTGGGCGACGGACGCCATGCGCGACAGCAGTGCTGTTTTCTTCATCGTGATGATCTCCATTTTGCTGTCGCCGACAACAACATCAGGCCCGGCGCGGCCTTCCTCAACCAAGGCGACGTGATTGGCGGAAATGTCCCGCATCACGCCGTCATAGGATTCTCCAGCCAGCCTGCCGGGCGTCATGTCGGCCCGGTAGCGATAGCTGCTCGAAAGTTCTTTCTGCCGATCGGATTCGATCAGCGCGATTGCAGCGCCATCCCAGATGCTGAGCGGCGCCATGAGATACGGGGCATGGAACTCGACGGCGTCGCCGAGCGCGCCGACCACGGCTTCGCGCGGGTGCTCCTTGGCGCTGATCGGAATGTGCTTGAGCAAGAGCGGCTTGCCGACGAAGGTCGGGGCGGCTTTCGCGAGCTCGTCCGCATCGCGGTAGAGGCGATAGATGCGCTCGGGATCGAGCCCCAGCGCCTCGAAGCCCGGGATCTCGCGGCCATAGTAGGGGCAGATGTTGGCCTTCGAGATCGGCGTCATCTCGACGCGCAGATGGCCGTCCTGGTCGAACGAGCGCACGCTGTTGCGATCCATGGCGAGGGCGTCTTTGGCCTGCGCCACCGCGCCCGCGCCGCGGCATTCGTCGCACACGATCCCAGATCCAGCGACTTCACCGGTGCCGCCGCAAATCGGGCAAGCGCCCTCGATCACGATGTCTTCGCCCCTCGTCCACTTCACGAAGTTGGACCGCAGCGAGTCCCATGCTTCGGCCGACATGTCGGCCGCGATACCAAGCCGCTCGCCCAGCATGTCGCGCAGGCCGGGATGCAGCGGCTCGGGCAGCGAGCGCAGGGGAGCCCAGGCATAGCCGGAATGCTCGGCCGACAGCTTCGGCGCGAACTTTTCGACCACCGGCTGGGCATAGGTGTAGTGCAGCCAGCCTTGCGGCGTCGGGCGCACGTCGAGCAGCTGAGCGGGGCCGGTCTCCAGGAACAGCTCAGGTCCCGTGGCTTCTTCCTCGGTCTCGCGCTGGGCGGTCTGGAGTGCCGTTTCGCCCTCGTCCGACTTGCCACCGGGCCAGCACCAATGGCCGGGCCAGCTGGTGTCGGTCGACGAGCGCCTGAGCACCAGGACGTCGCCATCGGGGGCGACCAGCATCAACGAGGCCGCCTGGCCCGCGCTGTCCTTGCCGATGAACTCTTCTGCGACCGCCTTCGGGATGCCGAGCACGCCCCGACCCTCGGCCGCTGCGTACATGGCGCGGCGCTGGGCCTCAGAGGTGGCTGGCATCGGTCAGACTTTCCGTTAAACTGTAAGGCGTAGCCTCACATTCTGGTTGACTTATGTGAGGCAGCGCCTTACACTTTCGGCATGATCAAGTCATTCAAAAGGAAGGCCCTGCAACGCTTCTTCGAGACCGGCAAAGCACGCGGCCTTAGCGTTCAGGATGACAAGCGTGTCGCTCGCATCTTGCGGGCTCTGGAAGCGGCAGCGCGGCCTCAGGACATGGACCTGCCCGGCTATCATTTCCACGGACTCGCCGGCCAAGACAAAGGCCGCTATTCTGTTCGGGTGACCGGAAACTGGCGCATCACCTTCGGTTGGGACGGCGAAGACGCTACCGACATCCATCTAGAGGATTACCACTGATGAACACTCCACACATCAAGCGCAGCCTGCCCGCAATGCATCCCGGCGAGCTTCTGCGCGAAGACGTGCTTCCGGCGCTCGACAAGCCGAAGTCGGAGATCGCGAAGCTGCTCGGCATTTCGCGCCGCACGCTCTACGACATCCTGGACGAAAAGCAGCCCATCACGGTCGCGATGGCTCTCCGCATTGGAAAGCTGGTCGGCAACGGTCCGGTGCTCTGGCTCAACCTCCAGCGCAACTATGATCTGGAGCAGGCCGAGAAGGCCCTCAGCGCCGAGATCGAGGCCATCCCGACGCTGCATGCTGCCGCCTGAGCCGTTATCGAGAGCACGGCGACCGTTCACACACGCACCCGAGGAACTTTATTCGTTTACCGCACGTTTTCCCGCCGAACCAATTTCGGTTCTAGGAAAGGGGAAACATGGAAACTGCAGGTGTCGGTTGGATAGCGGCTATCGTCATCGGCGGGATCGCCGGCTGGCTCGCCGAGATGTTCATGAAGAGCAATATGGGCGTGCTCATGAACATCCTTTTGGGGGTTGTCGGCGCCATCGTCGCTAACCTCCTTCTCGGATTGCTGGGCGTATCATTGACCGGATGGCTTGGCTATCTCGTCGCCGGCTTCATTGGCGCATGTATTTTGATCGCCGTTGCCCGAATGTTCAGACGCTGAACCGGCAAAACGGGCGCACTGAAGCGCGTGATCCCGTACGATCACGCGCTTTTCCTTAGGAGAAGCCCTTGATGATCGGCTTCCCGACGCATCGGCAACCGGGTTCCTCGCCCGGCCGGATGAAACGCTTGACGGCCGGGTCATACCAGCCGGTCGAAATCTTGTAGCGGACCTTCTCACGGCCGGCCTGTACATGCGTGGGCCGAGGTTCCTTGCCGCCGCCGCTGTGGTGCCACTCAGCTTCATCGATACCGAGTTCCAGCTGGCGCGCCGTGTTGAAGGCCGATGTCGCCTTGTTGTTCTGGTCGAGCGCGATGAACGCGGCGCGGCGCTTCGTGATCCCGGAATAGCGCTCCAGGTCCTGCACGAGGCCGGCGAGGTCGCGGCCGGTCTGGACCGACCTCATCACCGCGCCTTCGACCTGGTCGAAATACTGAGATGGGATCGACTTGATCAGCGCCACATTGGCGTGGATCGTCGCGTCGACAACGTCGCGCATCGCCGCCGTCATCTTGAACTCGACCGAGATGCCGCCATCGCGCAGGATCTTGCGTAGCGCCGCGCTCGAACGTTTCTCGACCGAGAGCGCGAAATAGTCGCCCAGCTGCTCGGACGCGACGTCGAAGCGCTTGATCCACTGCGCGGCAAGCTTGCGGATCGCTCGGCGCAGCGCATCCGCCGGCGTCTCGTCCTGCGCCAAGCGGGGCGTATTGGCCCGGTAGGAGGCTTTGAGCCAGTAGATCACGCTGTCGCTCATGACGTCGATCAAGCGCGTCAGCCGGCCCCCATAGGCCGTCTCAATCCCGACGTTGGGCCGGACGGGGCGAAGCACCTTTTCGTTGCGCTTGGCCGTCCGACGACTTTGCAGGCTGGACATCACGATCCCTCAGCGTCTCGGCGATCTCGCGATCGTCGGGCGTCTGTGCTTTGAGGAGTTCCCAGAGGTTGAGCGTGATCAAGCGGTGCCGGCGTTATCCTGGCGGGAGCCGCACTATCTGCCGGCTCCTCGGGCTTGGCAACACCTGCATCCCAGATAAACCGTTCCAACACGAGAACGGTTTTGAAGAACTTGTCGGGGTCTATCTCGCCCGACGTGCTTGCGCCCACCAGCTCGACCAGCCGAAGCCGGATTTCGCGGGCCCTCGCTCATGCCGCCTCGTTTTGTTCCTCCGACGCGCCCTTGACCACCAGGCCTTCCTCCTCCTCTTGGAGAAGGTCGGGCAGGTCCTCGACATCGATCGAGGAGAAGTCAGAGTCGGGATCGCCGCCAACGCGCTGGCGCGATTCCTCGGGCGAGATCACGCCGCCGTCAATCAGGATGACGTCGCGCTCGGCCTTGATCTTTTCAACCTCGGCCGCTTCCTTCTCGTTGGTCTCTTCGAGCTTCTCAAACTCGAAGTCGATGCCGGGGTCGGTCTCGCCCCAAAGCGAGATCATCACCAGGCCGAGAAGGCGGTGCAGCGGCTGCCGGAACAGGTGTTCCTGGAACGAGTGCACGTAGTCGTAGAAGACCTGGATTTCGCCCTCCGATGAGGCGTTGAGGCCCGCTGGCTGCGTGCCGAGCAGCTTCACCAGCGGAATGTGGCTCACCGACGCCATGTGCTCTTGCGCCTGCGCCTGGAGCACGTCGAGCCCGGAGAGCGGAGCCGCGACGTTCTTGAAGTCCTCGCTATCCTTATCGATCATCATCAAGCCGCGATTGGACCTGACCAAGTTGAAAAGTTCAGCGCGCCGAAAGAGCTGGTCGCCATCCGCCTGCAGTGTCTCGCCGAGATTGGTGGCGAGCAGGAAAACGCTGAACATCGAGATGATGTCGTTCACCGACTGGCGCGTCTCCAGCCAGTTGTCGACATACGGCTTGCACATCTGCGACAGCGACAAGCCGCCGAACGAATAGGTCGGCTTCAACAGGTCGGGCACTTCGCGCCCGATCAACGTGATGAGGCGTGAAGTGTGGACGATCTTGGCCTGCACATACCAGCTGTCGGGCCGATACCAGTTGTCCTTGAGCGGATCGCTCGAGTTGTAGTTGGTCGGATAGCACCAGACCGCCTCGACGGTGCGCAGCGCCTTGATCGGCTTCTTGGAGAACTTGGTGACGCTGAGCTTGTCCCAGCCGTCGCCGATCGGCTTTTGCAGCTCGTCCGAGTCGTCAGTGTCACCGGTGTCGATGTAGATGTGACCACGGCCGAAGAAGCCATCCTGCTCGGCGGCGCGGCAAAAGATGTCGCGCACGTTGAGGCGCTTGAACTCGGCCTCCAGCTCCGCGATCTTGTCGGCCTTATCCTCGCCGTCGTTCGAGGTGAAGCGGATCCATTTGCGCGTCATCTCGGTCGCGATGGTCTCGGAGATCACCCGGTATTCCGGGCGCTGAGCCAGCTCCGAGAGGTAGGCGTAGCCGAGGAAGGTGATCCCCTCCGAGAAGTAGCCGCTCAGCGCGAAGGCGTTCGCCCAGCTCTGAACCGCGCCGACGGCGCTGTCCATGGCAAGCCCCGTGTTGCCCGACGGGAGCACGCCATCCGGGTGCTTGGGCAGGGTGAAGACCGGCACCGGCTGCTTCGGTGCGGCCGCTTGCGCGCGGATCGCCGACAGCATCGCATCCGAGATGCGCGTGGGAGGACGCGCTCCTGGAGGAACCGCTGCCGGCGGCGCCGACGCAGGGACGTCGGCGACTGGTCCGCATGTCCAACGACGGCGCAATGCGCCCCAAAGTTTCTTGATCATCGCGGCCCCGGCTGGGCAGCGCGCCGAAGAACGTCGTCGCTGATCACCATGGCCCCCTTGATGTTGAGCAGCCTCGTAAAGGCTCCGGAAGATGCGTCGACCTGGTCCATCAGCTTGGAGGCTGGGAACAGGCAGAGTTCGTCGAGGTAGAGCGTGTTCCACTCACCTTCGACGATGTAGACGTTGCCGTGCTCGCATTGAGCGGCGAACGGCTCGGCGCGCGTGACCTTGTCGCCGGTCTCGCCCTCGGCATGCACCTTGTAGCCGGCGAGCTGGGCGACGAAATCCTGCACCTGCGCCTTGCCAGCCTGACCAGGATCTTGCGGCAGGCTGATGTGGACCGTCTTCCCGTCGAGCGCGGCCTGCGTCTCGATGGTCTTGCGGACCGACTTGCCTTCCTCGCGAAGCGTCACGACATGGCCGACATAGTACCGGCCCTCGGGATCGCGGCCGAGCTTGACGCCGGCGGTGCGCGCGCCAGTGCCGCCTCGAGTCCCGGCCAAGTCCCAATGGCGGACCCAGATCGTACCCTTCGGCGCTGCCCTGACGATGCGCCCCTCGAACCAGGCGCGCTGGAACATGCCGCCGGCGCGCGGCGCTGGGCGCTGCTGATACTGGCCCGCGACGGCATACGACGTCATGTCGTTGTAGAGCTGTTTCAGCTCATCAGGCGGGAAGCGGATCGGATCGAGGATCTCGCCGTCGACGGTGCGAGGATCCTGCCGCCAGACGAGCTGGAGCTTGATCGCCTCGATCTCGGCGCGACGCTCGTCTGGCAGATTGTCGTTCTCGCCGTACCAGTGTTGCTTGCTCGCGTCATAGCGCGCCAGGATCGGCTCGCCGACGGAGCTGGAAACCTTGACCGGGGTGTAGCAGCAACGGTCCGGCTCGAACTGCATCGGCAGGCAGAGATGAACATAATCCATCTTGCCGTCGAGGATGACGCCGGTGACGTCGGCCTCGTGCAGGCGCTGCATGATGACGATGATCACGCTGCGCTTCTGGTCGTTCAGGCGGTTTTGCGCGCCCTCGCGAAACTTGCGGGTTGTGGCGGTGCGCTCGGTCGCCGATTCCGCCGTCTCGGTCGAGTGCGGATCGTCGATGATCAGGCGATCGCCACGCTGCGAGGTGAGCGAGCCAAACGCCACGCCCTCGCGGGTGCCGGTGCTGTTGTTGGCAAACGAGGTCTCGGCCCTTCGGCTGAGATAAACCTCGGGCCAGCGATCCTGGTACCAGCGCGACAGGATCAGATCGCGGCATTTGCGGGTGTCGCGATTCACCGGCCCGTCGTTATACGCTGTCGACAGATACCGCATGCCGGGCCGGCCGGCCGGTCCCCATTCCCAGGCCTGCAACAGCACCGAGACGAGAAGCGATTTCGATGTGCCGGGCGGCACGTTGATGACGAGGCGGTTGCGGAGGCCCAGCTCGAGAAACTTGCCCTCGACCAGCGCTTGCAGATGGTCGCAAACCACCTGCATGTGCCAGTTCCATACCAGCGGCGTCTCTGGCTCGAGTTCGAGCCAGGCCATCTTAACGAACTCGGCGAACGATCCCTTGGCCTTGCGCCGGTCTCGCTCGATCAGCAGGTCTTCGAGGTCGGGGGCAATGAGCGGCGCGCGGGCGGCGGCAGACTTCTGCGCCATTCAATTCACCCTTGCGCTTCGGCGGCCTTCCGTCGTTGCGCTGCCGCAATCAGGACGTCCAACTCCTCGTCGGTGTAGTCTTTCGGGTTCGCCCGTGCTTGCGTCTCGACCGGACCGCCGTTCTTGCCGGTCTGCTCGACGCGGCGCACATAGCCCCGGTCCTTGCCTTTGAGCTCCAGGTACCAGCGCACGGTCTGCAAATCGCCAGAGCGAAGCGCGATCACCACCTGGCCCTCGGCAACGTCGAGCAGCTCGTCGGCGATCTCGGAATCGGCCTCCTGGATTTCAGGATGCTCGTTCAGGAAGGCGTAGAGCGTGGTGCGGCCGACGTTCAGCTTCTCCGCCGCGACCGTCTTAATGCCGCCGCACTGACGCAGCATCGCGATCACGCGCGGCACATCGCGCTCGGTCAGCTTCGGCGATGCCCCGCCCCGGTTGCCTTCCGCCGGCTTCGGCAGTGGCGTCGGCTCAGGTTTGGGAGCAGGCTTCGGCGCCACAGGGGGCGATGCCTTGCCGGCCGGCTTGTTCTTGCCGCGCGCCGGCTTTTTTTTCGGCTCGGCTTTCGGCTTCGCTGTGGCCGCTTCAGCCTTGGCCTTGGCCTTCGGCTTCGATGTCGTCACGCTGGTCGTGGTCTTGATCACCGGACGACTCGCGCGTGCGAGTGTTCGGAATGTTCGGGATGGCTCTTTTTTTTGCCACCCATCCCGCAACGCATGGACATCATGCCGCGAGCCGAACCGAATGCGATTGTGCTGGTCAAATCGGGCCGCAAAGCCTTGCTGGGCATAAGGTCTGCAAACATGCGCCGAAATGCAAACTGACCCATAATGCTTGACGCTGCGGCCACGCTAACCACCGGCACTACGTTACACACACACGAATGCATCTGGATCATGGAAGGAGGACGCGTGCGAGGCACATGACGAAGGTGAACGACAGGATGGCGAGCACCACGATAAACGGGGTGCCGAATGGCGGGCCGGCGATGGGCGCTTCGGGCTTGGGAAACGAGCCGCGCAAGCTGGGCAGTTCATGCCGCATCGGATTTGTCCTCCGCTTCCGCTTCGAGTTGATCCAGCCGCTCGCCGGCAAGGCGCGCCATGACCGAGAGGGCGATGCCCGAATTGACGATGTTGAGCTGGCTCTTGGTGCGCACGATGGCGTCGAAGAACTCGTCGAACTTCGACTGCGGCGCGGCATGGATGCGGAAGCGCTTGGCCCTTTTGGCGAGTGCCTCCAGCTCTACCTCGAAACGCACGCGGTCTTCCGGCAGGAAGGAGAACAGCAGCTCGTCGTATTTGATGTTCGCCCCGCCGAGCGCTGTCGCACCTGGTCCCTTGTCACCAGAGAGCACGCTGTCATCGAGACCGGAGAACTTCTTCGCATCAATGTCGAGCGAGGCGTAGAGCTGGGCAAGCAGCGACTGGTCATCCTCGCCGTTGATCGAGTTGTGGCTGAGCTGGATCGCCACCTTGCGCTTTTCGCTCAACGGGGTGGTGATCACGAGCGCGTCGACCATCGGCAAGCCGGCCTCGATCGCCGCGGCCGTGCGATGATGTCCCGACAGGATCTCGAGAGAGCCGTCCTTGTTCTCGCACGCCAGGACCGTGGTGGTGAGGCGGCCATCGATTTTGACGTTCTCGACAAGGCGCTTGAACATGGCCGGTGCCATGTAGTGCGCGTTCTTCTCGCGGCGGCGGAGCGTGTTCGGATCAACCTGGCGCGCCTCGATATCAAGGGCCTTCCAGTCAACGCTTGAAGTGCTTGCCATACCACCACTCGAACGCTTGTTGCGGCGTCTCGTCGATGCGGGCGCCGACGTAATGCAGGCGGAACTTGCCTTCCGGCTCGTCGATCTCTTCGCGCTTGGTCTGCTCGAAGATGCCGCGATATTTCATCGAGACGGGATGATCCGAGAACGCCGAGGTTTGCACCTTGTCGAAACGGTCGATGAAGCGCTTGCCCATGTCGCGCAGCAGCTCGCCGTTGCAGGCGAGCCTGGTGACTAGCTTTGACAGCCTGCCCTCGCGCGAGATGGCGAAGTCGGACAGCAGGTAGATCGACCGCTTCGCGAATTTGTCGAGGTTGTAGATCAGGCCGCCGACCAGCATGTCGTCGACCCGCACCAGATAGTTCACCATGCCGGGCGTGTGGGTGATGCCCTTCTTGAGGTAAACGTCCTTGAGGAACGTCATCTGGGCGGCATCGGCCCGGCCAATCGTCACGACCGAATCCGGCTTGATCTTGTCGATGTCGATCGGCTTGTAGCGGAACGGCGCCGACCGCGGCACGAGCTGCAGGTAGGACGACTTGCCTGTCGACACGTAGCAGTAGTGCGGATGGCCGCGCCCGGAGACGAATTCCAGCTCCGGTTTCAGATCGTCGTAAATCTGGTCCGAGAGGATGCAGTAGGGGACGCCCGCCTGCCGCACGCGCTCGATGAGACCGCGCAGCGCCTTGGGGTCGAACAGCTCATATCGGGGAGCTCCCCATTTGATGTTCTCGGCCAGGAACTCGAACATCTTTTCGTAGCCGCCTTTGTAGAACGGCGGGTAGGAGAAGATCGCGGCCTTGCGGTCGATCGCCTCCTCGAGATGCAGGATCCAGTCGCGCGGCGAATAGCTCTTGATCGGGATCATGCCCGGAAGCTTGCGGACCTTCTCCAGGGTGCGCTCGACATAGCTGCCGAAGTTCTCAACCAGGTGCTCGCGATGGCTGGTCTTGTAGGCGTTCGCCTTGCCGCCAGCGAAGCGGCCGAGATTGAACCCGACGGCCAACGCGGCGAGGCGCTGATCGGGCTCCCGAAAATTGAACTCGTTCACGAAGTCGAGCGCGCCGTGAAACTCATAGTCTATCGGCTTGCCCAGCACGTAGCCGGCGATGGCTGACGAGTAGAGGCTGACGTCGTTGGAATGCATCTCGACGCCGGGGAAAGTGGCGAGGGTGATCTGCTCGAACCGGAACGTTCCGGAGCAGCAGTTATAGACCCGTCCCCACTTGTCGACCTCAGAGACGCGAAGGATTTGCGCGATGCACTCCTTCGGCACAACGCCTTGAAACATAACGGCAAGGGCCTCGCTTTTTCTCTTGCATCGGGGGTGTAACCGAATAAGATATTTGTAACCAGAACGGTTACTCCCTGCCACGGACGACCGACCAATGACCCTCAACGACCTCGCCGCCAGCCTCCATCAGAAGTCCGGCTTCGGCGGCGCGCGCCTCGAAGCGATCACCTTCGCCGCTGCCATCGGCATGGCCCGCTACGCCGGCGCCGAGCACCAGACCTATTTCAAGCGGCGCTTTGCCGAATCCATCGAGAAACTAAGCTCTGATGACGTGCTCGACGTCGTGGGATTTGTGGCGAAAGAGGCCGGCATTCAGCCATCGCCGGACCGCTTCAACACCAACTGATTTTTCAGGGACCGGCCGAATCGCAAAGCAATATCAGGCTGCGCGATTTCTGCCTGCTCCCCTGGCTTTTTGTCAAGTGTGTTTTGCAACCATTTTGGCAACAATCCCTACCACGGAGACTCGGCGGGCATCTCAGAATCGGTAGGCATTTGTTCTGGCTACCTGAGCTTGTGGGACTTGAGCAGATCGACGAGGCCGTCAGCCTCAGACTGGACTGTCGATAGAGTCACCTCCACTGAACGCATTACCCGCACGGCTAAGCTCGCTACCATTTCGGGCGCTTCCGCAGAATCATGTACTCCGAGCGACATCAGGCGGCCGTAGAAGTTGGCAACCTTGAAGGCCATTTCCGGTTCAAGCAACCCGATGCTCGCAACGTAAGCGTTGAAAATCGGTGTCTCGAATCGGAAGGAGATGCGTGGCCGCGTTTTCTTGTCTCCGCTTTCCTTGGCGATAGCCTCGGCGATCTGGATTTGTGCGGTCAATAAGCGCGATGCGTCCGCAAGCGCCAACCCAAGTGCCTGCACTTCGCCAAGAATTGCGTTGACGACAGACGCGAGCTTTTGTCGGCGGTCCGCCTCGGCATCGGCTTTGGCGAGAGCCTCTTCGTGCGACCGCCGCCTAGCGGATTCCTTTGCCAGCGCCCTTTGCGAATAGATTACTCCTCCGAAGCCGATCAACGCCGCGAAGAGAGCAACTAGCGGGCCCAAAATACCTTGGTAGTTTATGATCCAATCCACGCGCGCCCGGCCTTTTAGCGATAGCTTAAGGACCTGAATGTTGCAGTCAATGATCCGGGCAATTCACGCCCTCGGCGGGGTCGCGCCCACTTCGCGGGAAGAGGTCAATCGGTGCTATTGAGGGAGCACATTCGTATCAGCCACGAACCGTTGCCTTGTTGCTCGAAGATAGAGACCGACGTACCGTTTCCGGTCTCAAGACCTTCCGAATAGCTTGCGAGACTCCAAGCCAATTCGCCCGACATACCTGCTTGTATGACCCTCATCGTCTTGTCGCCTGCTTCTCCGTGGCCCTGTGTCCAAGCTGCATGGAGGGCCGCAATCTCATCACGGCCGCGAGCTGGGGGTGCATAGGGCGAATGCACCTCGGCGTCGGGAGTGAACATCGCTCCTAATGCTGAAGCGTCGGCGGCACGATAGGCAGCGACATAGGCTTCCCAGAAACGCTGCAGTTCTTCGTGAATCGCCATTGGCATCCCCCACTGCGATAAGGTTAGGCACTCAGACCGTCCCGTTGCGCAAGACTCCTCGCCTTAGTCGAGCCCGGCGAGGGAAAGCCCGTAAGAAAGTTTATCGCGGGTGCCCTGGCTGACAAACTCGTTCACAACTTGAATGCGAAGAGTTTCGTGATCAGGTACAACCTGTAGCGCCTTATTCAGTTCGGCTGTAGCTTCATTCATCCTGCCAAGCCTAGCGAAACAGATCGCAAGGTAGGCGGCGATGTACCAGAATTGCCTCGTCTGACGGGCGAAAGCTTGAATGGCTTCGGCGTACCTTTCCAGCACTAAGAACGCCATTCCGCGGATCTCCCAATGCCATGGCGGCGGAATAGGGTCTCGCAAAAGGGCCTCGTCCATGTTCCGCAGAGCCTCTTCGGCGTCGCCCGTGCGAACGAGCCACTCTGAATAATAGGCCAGCGCTTTCGTTTCACCCGGATTAAGGCTTAGAGCGCGCTGGAGATGAGAGCCCGCTTCGTCATACTTCTGCTGACATGTCAGAGCCATGCCCAAAAGTGCTTCAGCAGAAGCGTCCCCCCTATCGAGCAGCACGGCGGCATTCGCATACGCGACCATCTTTTCGAGGGTTTCGTCATCGGGTTCTTGCAACCAATCGATGTAGGCACAATAGCTCATTGCGGAATGAGCTTGCGATGAACTTGGATCAAGGGCGAGCGCCCTCTCTGCAAAGGGCCTGGCGCGGGCTGAATCATGCAACTCATCGTACTTTCGCGCCAACAGGATACATTCATACGCGGCCAACGTCGGAACACTCCGAGGGGCCGCGTGACTTGCTATTGCCTGCCCGAGGCGCGCTTCAAGCGTCACCGCAACCGTCCTGACAATGTCGTCCTGCACGGCGAATATGTCTACGACATCGCGATCATAGCGCTCGGCCCAAACTTCATGCCCAGTAGGAGCATAGGTCAGTTGAACAGCCACCCGGACCCTGCTCCCCGCTCGCCGCACACTGCCCGTCGCGACGTAGTCGACGTTCAGCTCTTTTGCGACGGCCCTGATATCGACGTTTTCACCCTTGAACGCGAATGACGAATTTCTCGCGATGACCAACAAGCCTCTAAATCGCGAAAGTTCGGTCAGGATGTCCTCGGATATTCCCTCGGCGAAATACGCGTGATCCGATCCGCCCCCGACGTCGGAGAATGGAAGTACCGCGATAGATGCGAAAATTGGGACCGGCGCGTGTGGCGGAGCATCGAGCTCCAGTCCTGCGCCCATCCTGTCGACTATCTTCGCCCCAGCGCCGGTAGAGGTTCGATCTTGTCTCAGTGAGTTTTGTTGGGATGGCCCTTCATATTGCGAGAACGCGTCTAACAGAAGCGGGTCTATGCCCACTAGGGGAAGCGTAAGCGTTGGCTTTTCGTCGGGCATAACGAAAGCTACTTTCATCCACCATTCGAGTTTACGGGTGTTGTAGTGCCTGTCAATGGGAAGAGGCCGGGAGCTTATCCGAGGCGCTTTTTCGATGTTTGCGAGAGGACCCGCGTTGCCTACTCTGGTAGGCCCGCCAAACGCCAACCACCAATGAATGGCTGCCCAATGCTCACCTCTCTGAAGGGTGAGTTCGCCGCCAGATCACCGAACCTCCAATTTGGATTGACCGTAAGAAATAGACGAGCTTCCTCCTGTGCCTCAGAGAGGCGACCGGAAAGGGCAAGCGCGGCAATCAGAGACTCTCTCGAACCCGTCCCATAGGTTTCTTCCCGGCTCAAGGACACTACAGCTTCTTCGTACTGACCGGAGGATATTTGCGCCATTCCCATGATCCAGAAATACCCACCCGGCGGACGAGGATTCAAACGCAGTGCCTCCGCACAAGCCACCAGCGCCGCTTGCGGATTGCCTAAGTAGAATTGAAGCTCACCTTTCAACGCAACCGCATGTGCGTCGTTGGGATTTAGCCGAACCGCAGCATCTAGTTGGAGCTTTGCTTCATCCCAATTGCGCTCATAAAGCTGAACGTAAGCTAGAATCGCGCGAGCGTGAGAATCATCCGGGTCGATTTCCACCGCTCGTCGCGCGTGCACCAGAGCCTTGGCGCGGCCGGGCATCTGCGGCCCTCCCCAAATCATCCAGCCGTGTAGCAGTGAGACGGCAAGATTGCTGTGGGCCTCGCAATAATTTGGGTCCAGCGAGACAGCACGCTCCAGATCAGCAGACGCCTCATTGGTGTCTGATCTCGAAATGTCCCATTTTCCTCGCGACCTAACGCAAAGGTCATAGGCCTCGAGATTGGATGGCTTTGACCGCGAAGAAATGTTTTTTACGCCTATCTTGCCGGAAATCGCTTCCACAACTCGTCGGGTAACTTCGTCTTGCAGCTCAAAAATATCAGATAGTTCCCGATCAAAGCGTTCGGCCCAGACGTGATTGCCCCGGTCTGCACCGTCGATAAGCTGCACATTGATGCGAAGGCGTTTGTCGGATCGCCGGGCGCTACCTTCAAGTATGTATTTGACACCTAGGTCGCGAGCGATCTCACGAACATCAGCGGATTTGCCTTTGTATGCGAACGTTGAATTGCGTGCGATGACGAGAAAGCCCGAGACATTTGATAGGTCCGTTATGATGTCTTCGGTCAGGCCGTCGGTGAACTGCTCCTCAGCGGTCTCGCCACTTATGTTCACGAAAGGAAGGACGGCGATACTGTTATTGGGGACAAAGGCCGTCAGACGTTCTGGCACGCTTGCGCCGAGGCTTGCGAGCGCAGTCAGATAAAGGGGATCGGCAGAAACGATGGCTTCTTCAGCCACAACTGACCTCCGGCAGCTCCGGCGACACGCTGCTCAGTTGATATCGACTCCCAGAATTGCGCAAGAGCAATTGGAAAAGCTGGTCCCGCGGCCAGGCTGGCGCGCTCGGCTTTGGCGCTCTGATGCTGCTCACACGAGCCAAGCCCTCGACGTCAGATTGAAGCATTGCAACTTGAGCCGGATTGGCTTGCTCGCAGTTCGCCTGGTTAGGCGAGTTTGGCGGTCGCCCACCCTGTCGACGGCCGGGCAACATCGCCCGGCGCGCTTGCAGGCGTGCTCATCATGGGCCTTCTACAGCAGTCGCATCTTGGGCGTGCTGGTCGCCCCCGGCGCGGTCTGGGGCGCCATCTACTACAAGCGCGAGCAGCGCGACTAGCGCGATCGCGACCGCTAGGGCCGCATCCTGACAACTGCACTGGGCGAACACGATTTTTTGTCCGTGGTTGCATTGTAACCAAATTGGTAACTGACTAAGTTACTGTGGTTACAAGGTTTTTCCCTACCACGGTTGAAAGATGCCCTACTGCGACGACTGCCTAACCCCTTTTCCCTTCGACAGCAGTGAAAGCTGCCGCTGCTCTTCCTGCCGCGACCGGCTCGCCGACCTCCAGGCGGCCGAAGCGGACATGGAAGCTGACGCACCAGCAGAAGGAGGCGCGATGCACTGAGAGAGGCAAACAATCCCTTCGATAGGGCGGCGGGAGGAAGTCCCGTCGCCCACCAACCCGCTACCACAGAGACCAGAGACCATGACCGACAAGATGACTGAATACGAGTTCACCCTGCTCGACGGCAGCAAGCGCTACGAGTTCGTGAGCGAGCTTGGCGACGCGTTCGCCTTCCAGCGCATGTACAAGGCGCGATCCTTCAAGCCGGTGGACGCGCCCGACCTATGGGACACCGCCGCCCGAGCCGCAGGTTGGGAACAGAGAGACAGCCATTTCACGCGCTGCGGTGTGTCGATTGCATACGTCGATTGGAAGACTCTTTGCATCGCAGAAGGGATCAGCCCATGAACGCGCTCATCCCGCGCAACACGATCGAGCAGATCGTCGCCTATCGGGACGCCGCGGTCGCGGCCTATCACGGGGCGTTCGCCTCAATGGAGCAAGCCGACCGGGAATTGAAGAAGGCGGCGGCGCTCTGGAAAGCGGCCGCCGGAGATCATGCCTGCTCTCGATACGGAGACCGCGACAACCACGAGGTCAGGGCATTTTTCGAAGCCGTCGATTTGCCAGACGCCGAGCAGTGGAAGCGCACAGCAATCCGCCTGATCGATATCTCGTGCTGGCATTACCTGGTCCAGATGACCGACCTCGAGATCCTGATGGACAAGCAGGCCAAGGACGAGCTGCGCGACACTCTCAGGTGGGTGCCGGAGCGCTACGACCACCGGCACGGCGACGGAAAGGAACTGGTCAATCTCGACGAGATCATGGGGATCCCGCCGGTGACCGTCGACAACGTGTACGCCACGATCGACAAGTGGGCCGGCGAATCCGAAATGATCTTCCGCCGGGGCATCGCCACGGCGTTTTCCAAGCTCGATCGCCGTTTCCGTTCGCACGACGGCTTCAAGGTCGGCAGCCGCATGATCCTGCCCTACGCCTTTGACCGCGACCACGGCAACGTAACGTGGGGCGGAACATGGGAGACGGTGCGCGATATCGAGCGGACGTTCTCAATCCTCGACGGCAAGAAGCCGACCTACAACAGCATCGAGAACCAGGTGCGAGCCGAGCGCAGGGGCTTTCAGCCTCAGCAGTCCGAACATCACGGCGAGTATTTCAGGATCGTCGCCTACAAGAACGGCAATGCCCATCTCTGGTTCACGCGTGACGACCTGGTGGAAAGGGTCAACAAGATGCTCGCCGAATACTACGGCGAGGTGATCGGCGACGGGCAGACCCAGGAACCCGACGACCTTTTCCGCAACCGGAAGACCACGCCGGCTAAGAACTTCGGTTTCTTCCCGACGCCCGACGCCGCGGCCGAGGAGTTGCTTAAGAGCATTCCCCTTCTCCAGCCTATCGAGAAGCCGCGCCTTCGGATCCTGGAGCCCAGCGCCGGCACCGGCAATCTGGCGCGCCGCTGCCTGACCGGCATCGAAGATTTCGCCGATCATTACGGATATGGGGACGCGGCCCGGATGGACCGCTGGCGCAAGGAATACCGCTTCGACAACCAGGTCGATTGCGTGGAGCTACAGCCAGCGCTTGCCGCCGCGCTCGAGGCGCAGGGCAAATACCGCAAGGTGTACGCCGCCGACTTCCTGGCGCTGCGCCCCTCCGTGACGGGAAAATACGATCGCATCATCATGAACCCGCCGTTCGACATGGAGCGCGATATCGACCATGTCGTGCACGCCCTCGACTTCCTGGAAGACGGCGGGTGCCTCGCGGCCATCATGTCGGCCGGCACCGAGTTTCGCGAAACTCGCAAGGCCATCGCTTTCCGGGCCTTGATCGAGAAGCTGAACGGCCAGTTCCGCGATCTGCCGCACGGATCCTTCGCCGAGGTCGGGACCTACGTGAACACCGTCACGGTCAAGCTATGGAAGGACGGCCGCAGAAATTACTTTTAGCTTGACCATATTGTAACCAAATTGGTTACATCATAGGATCGTTATCCCTACCACGGAGTCCAAAAGTGTTTCGCCCGTTACCAGAAGACGAGGAGGAGCGGCGGCGCCGGCTCCCCACCATCAGCCAGGCCCTCGACATGTGGTCGTCCTGGCATAGCGACTGGTCGCCCCTCGGCTGCACCGGGGATTACGCCCTGGACATGCGGCTCGCAGATGCATTCCGCAATCTGCTCTACCGGCCGGAGCTTCGCGACCGGCTTGACTGGATCGAGCGACAGCTACGCGAGCCCCGCCATCGTGCGGCCGACGACCGCTACCAGGCCGAGCTGATCAAGTGGTGGCTCGAATTGTTTGCCAGCGAGACGCTCCCCACCATCAACCAACGCCTCGAGGCACGAGAACTGCAATGCGCTTCATCCTGATCGATGCCACACTCCGGCGCGCCATCGACTACCAGACGCCGCGCCCTCTGGGGCACCAGCTCTTCTGCGAACTTCTTGAGAGCGACAGCCTCGACCGCGTGGAGTTGGCGCCGGGCCTGGACCTCTGGCTCTCAACCGGACCATGGCGAAGGACGTTCCAGTTTTTCCGCTCGGGCGCCGAGTTCGCGGGCAATGGGATCCTGGCAGGACGAACGCTGCTCGACGACGTCAAGAGCTTGCCGCGCGCCATCAGTTTCGAGACGGTGACGGCGTGGGTCAATTATCCCGAAGTGCGCTTCGAGGCGCCGCAGCCGCGCCGGAAATATCAAAGGCCGACCGGGTTGCCCCTGATCGGCCCTCCTCTCCATCCCTACCACAGGACAGCGCCCGAAGGCGCTGGAGAGAACCCATACCTAATGCAGATGTACGGGTGAGGCAACGTACCAAAATGGTAACACACAGTGTCATCTTGGTTGCTTGAGAAGTTCACCGGATTTACATTTGGACCTGTCCAAAGCCCTACTACCGAAAGAGTCGAAGATGCGCATTTTCACCAGCTCCTGGCTCACCAAGCTCCCGCCCGAAATCCAGAAAATCGGAGTGTCGAGGGGCACGCCGCGAGGATATCCGGCGGGCTACCGCAAAATGCCCGAACTCGCCCCAGGCGAATGGTTCAAGACCGCCAGCGAGCGCGAGTATAAGCAGCTCTACTTCGAAGGCCTCGACAGGCTCCATCCTGGCCGGATCGTCGCCAAGATGGAAGACCTCTCGGGCGGCAGGGACGTCGCCCTGCTCTGCTACGAGGCCCCGACCGACAACCAGTATTGCCATCGCGCCTACATCTCGGTCTGGCTGAAAGAAAAGCTCCGGCTCGAAGTGTTCGAACATGGCCTGGAGGCCGAGGGCTGCGGTTGGCACCATCCCAAGCTGCCGGCGCAATACCGCCTCCGCCAGCCGCCGCAGCCCCTCCAGGTCGCGTCCTACCTCGGCGCCGAGGCGCCCGACCGCCAGGGCCGCGTCTGGAAGGTGATCGGCATCAACCCGGAACACGTCGATCAGGCAATCGTGCAATCCGGCGACGACCAGCTCTCGATTTCCGGCGCCGTCCTGGAATCCCGCTTCAAGCAGGTGAACTGACCACCGCCGAAGTACTTGAAATTATTCGGCTTTTTGGCTTATGCCCACTTGTAACCGATTTGGTAACAGGCTAAGTTATTGAAGTAACTTAGAAATTCAGATCGGTGCAGCAGAAAGCCGTTTCCTTTCACCGCTGCAGCCTTCGCCGGAACTCCCCTTTCAGCAACGGGCCGGCGATTGGTGACTTCTCGTCAAACTGACCGGCCGAGTGAAATCGAACCGGGGACGGGCCAGGCCTAGCATAACCGCCGGAGCCGCACCGATCTGGGAAATCCCTACCACGGAGACCAGACATGAACCTCGAAATCGAAGCTCTGCGCCAGTCAGCCCCGAAGCTGCACGGCCGCGACGCGGAGTTCGCCGCATCCCTCCTGCACCAGTATGACAGCCGCTCGAGTCTCTCGGAGCGGCAGTGGCCCTGGGTGGCGACTTTGACCCAGCGCGCACAAGCCGGCGAGCCCGCGGCGCCAAAGGCCAAGGTCGGCTCGATGGATGGCCTGATCGCGCTGTTCGACACGGCGATCGCCAACAAGCTCAAGCATCCGAAGATCCGTTTCGACGTCAACGGCGAGACGGTCGTCCTTGCTCTCGCTGGGGAGCGTTCCTCTCACGCCGGCCAGATCAACGTCTCGTCGCCGGGCTCGTTCGAGAGCCGCGACTGGTACGGCCGCATCGACCGCAAGGGCGAGTTCACCCGCTCGCGTCGGTCGCCCGGTCCCGACGGCCTGGTCTCGGCTCTGACCGCTCTGGCCGAGAACCCTTCGAAGGCCGGCGCCGCCCACGGCAAGCGCACCGGCAACTGCTGTTTCTGCGCGATCGAGCTGACCGACCACCGCTCCATCGATGTCGGCTACGGGCCGGTTTGCGCCAAGCGCTGGGGACTGACGTGGGGTTGATCCCCGCGCCTTCCTCGAGACCCAACCCCCTACCACGGAGAAAGACAATGACCATCAACGTGACGCCGGCCGAGATGCTGGCGATCTGCAATGCTCTCGCCGCCTCGGGCAACCAGGCGCTTTCCGCCCGGCTGGCCGAGGATGCCGAGATGGGCGAGCCGAAGACCGGCTTCGACGAAGCGATCGAGAAGGCGCTGGCGCGCCGGTCGCACGACACCGCGAACCGCATCCGCGCCGAACGCCGCATCGCCCGCGCCCTGGTGAAGGCCTGCCTCGACCGGGGCTACCTGATTTCCGTCTACGACAGCGAGGATTGGGTGGTGAGGCGTTCCGACGACAAGGCGGCAATCATGCTGGCGCTGTTTTCGACCGACGAGGATGGCATCCATCTGCGAAGTCCCACCGGCGACAAGCTCGGCTGGTTCCAGCTGATCTATGGCAATTCGGGCTACGATGTCGTGTCCGACCATGCCGACAACGAAATCTGCAATGCGATCTGGGACGAGGTCATTTCGCCCTTGGCCGACAAGCTCGAAGGGGAAATGTGATGGACGCGATTTACATCAGCATCGCCGCCAAGGGCACGATGGAATCGCTGAACAGCGCCGCGCGAGGCAAGGGCGAAGTCGTGCTTTCGTTCTACGGCCCGAAGGGAGGGTCGCGGGCGTGTGAAACCCTCACGCTCGAGTCCGCCGCCACGCTTCGCGACGAGCTCGTCGAAAGGCTGGCCTTCGACCACGCCAGCAACACCGTCGACGCTCTGACTCAGGCCGAGTCGTTCATTTCCGGCTTCGAGAGTGATCCGCTGCAGAAGGGCGTCGGTGACATCCTGGCCAGCTTGCGCGCCGCGATCCCGCGCGAACAGGCGCGGCCGGACATCCTTGCGGCGCTCAAACTCTGCGTCATCCGAGACCCAAGCCTGAAAAGCAATGCGATGGTGACCGAAGCCATTGCCAAGGCCGAGCCGACGGCGGCCGCCACCAATCGTCCCGGCGATCAGGCCGCAATCTATGCCGAAGAGACCGGCGTCGACTACGCGGCCGCGCTCGTTCACTGCAATATAGACTGAGGGTGGCCGGCATGAACATCGACACACCACCACCGTCCAGCCGATCGTCGTCCCCTCTTCATATATTAGCGTGTACTAACTCTCTGGGTTCGGTTAAATTGCAGGGTGAGATACGAGCAGCCTAGAGGGGTGCAATGATCAAGCCGGGACGCATGTGGACGCTGTGGGTTTCGTGCGCCCTCCTGGCCCTGCCCGCGCAAGCGAGCAGCTTGGGGGATTTGGTCAAGGATGGCGACGTCGCGGCCGTGACCTCCGCCTTGGACAAAGGCGCAGATGTCAACGAAATCGACGGTGTTACGGCGCTCTACATCGCCTCCGAACGTGGAAATGTCGAGTTGGCAGCGCTGCTGATCAAGCGTGGGGCAGACGTCAACCTGCCTGTCAGTTGGCAAAGAACGCCACTCTACGCCGCCAATAAGGGTGGGCATGCTGCCATCGTCAAGCTGCTGCTAGACAACGGGGCCGATCCAAATCGGGTGGCGAAAGCGCAGACGCCGCTGCATGTTGCTGCCGAAAATGGCTGCCTTGAGTGCGTTATCCACCTTGTCGGCGCCGGAGCAGACGTCAACGCCCTGACGTCGAATGGAAGTCCGCCGATACATCTGGCCAAGGTCGGAGGCCACGAGGACGTCGCGGCGTACTTGCGCGATCATGGCGCCGCAAGACCGGCCATCGCGCCGATTTCCGCACTCCTTGCATCAGCAAACGCTCAATCGGGCAAAGAGATATACGACAGCACCTGCGTCGCCTGTCATCTTTCGCCGGGCGTCAAGGTGCCCAAAAAGGTCAATCTGTGGGGCATCGTCGGGCGCGAGAAAGGATCCCAAAGCGATGTCCAGTATTCGGCGGCTCTGAAAGACGCTGGCGGCAAATGGACCTTTGAGGAGCTCAATCTCTTCATCTCGAATCCCTCGCTCACGTTGCCCGGTACGGACATGTCTTTCCCGGGTTTGAAGGAGGGAAACAAGCGGGCGGACCTCATTGCCTACCTGCGGACCTTGAGTGATGCACCGCTGCCGCTCCCTTGACCGCTGTTGTTGGAAACTTTGATACCAGCCATGCTTCCGCTTCCCTGATCATCAGACGCCGAGGCAGGATTACCATTTTGCACGGCTTCGTTGCTGGCGGTCGCGCGCGCAAGCGGGGGGCCCGCTGATCGGAACTTTTCTTAGTAACCACTTGTATCCATATCGGTTACATACTAAGTTATTGATGTTGCTAGGAAATTCCCTACCACGGAGCCCGACCATGAAGAAGCGCATCCCCCTCAACCTTGTTATCCCGAACCTCGACCAGCCGCGCAAGCATTTCGACCCGGTGAAGCTTCGCGAGCTGGCTGAATCGATCCGCGAGCGCGGCCTTATCCAGGCCATCACGGTTCGCCCGGTTTTCCTGACCGACGGTCGAATCGAAGAAATCACATCGGAGAACATCGCAGAATGGAACACTTTGCTCGACCTCCAATCGAAGTCGTCGCCTACACGGTCGGCTTCATCGACGGAGAGGGAACGATCAGCGTCAAAGGCAACCGGTTCCGCGTCGTCGTCAGCCAGTCAGTCACAAACGACGGCGCAACGATCTGCCGATGGTTGCGAGACGCATGGTGCGTCGGCACCGTCGCTCCATCACACCGAGTCTTTCACGGGAAAACCTGGGAGCAATAGTTCTGGACCGTCGCGGCGGCGAGAGAGGTCAAGCACGTCATCGATTGTTGCCTTCCCTACTTCCACGTCAAACGAAGCGCGGCAGAGCAAGTCGGAGTTAGAGTCAACGACTTCCTCAACAACGGGCATCGGTGCCGGTGGTCGCCGGAGGAAATCAAATTTCTCGGAGATCAATGGTGGCGGCACGACGACTGGATCGGCGAACAGCTCAGACGAAGCGCTACAAGCGTCCGACATCAACGTCGAGCCCTCGGCCTCGCCAAGCCGCCGGGCGGTCTATGAGATCGTCGGTGGGGAGCGCCGCTGGCGCGCTCACCAGCTGATCGAGGCGGCCGACATTCTGTGCGAGGTCGTCAAGATCGACGACAACGAGATGGCGCTGCAGGCGATCGTGGAAAACCTCGCCCGCGCCGACATCAAGCCGCTGGAGGAAGCGCGGGCGTTTCACGCGATGATCGACCGCGGCTGGACGGTCGAGCAGCTGGCGAAGGACATCGGCGTCCAGCCGACGCGCATCAAGGCCCGCACGGCGCTGCTTAATCTGGACGAGACGATCCAGAAGCTGGTCGATAGCGGTGCCTTCCCGCTCGGCCATGCAAACGACCTCGTCGACCTCCCCACGGCCGATCAGGTCAACATCGTGAAGCTGTTCTCCAGCGGCAAGCTGAAAGACTGGTCGAGCATCAAGGCGGCGGCGCAAGCCGTCCGCGACAGGATCGAGCAGGGCTGCATGTTCGACGACGACAGGCCGGAGCCGTCGAAGGACGATATCGCCGCCATGAGCAGGATGGAGAAGACGGTCGAGCGGATCATCGCCGCGATCGCCGGCGGCTTCAAGGACGGCGAGTGCATCGTCTTGAAGTCGGTCGATCCCACCAAGGCCGACAAATGGGCGGACACGCTGGCGGCGGCGTCGCGCTCCATCCGTTCGATGGAGTCGCAGCTGCGCCAGGCACATGCCCGCACCATGCTGATGTAGAATCCGGGTCGGCCGCTTCCCCCTCGGCCGACTTGGTAGGGAGGCCGTCGCGACTGGTCCTCGCGGCGGCCGTTTTTTGCGTAGCGGCCCGTGGAAGCGACCCTACTCCCCAACCCCGCCGCGCGCGTCCTGGCTAGCCCTGTGGCCGCTGGCGCCTTATTCGCGATCTTGGCATCCCTGATTTGCGCACCGAGTGCAGCGCTCGTTGCATCCGTAACGGCGGGAACCGACCTGCGCGCTGAGCGATGGCGACCGGTCAAATACTTGTGTCTTGCGCTCATTCACCGAGCATCGTTTTTGAACTGGCCTTGACATTCCGCAGAGAGGCGATCAGCCAATATGGACGGCCTGAAATGACTAATCCGGAAAGGCACAAAGTAATAATACTGGCTGCAACCTGCGCCGGAATATCAATTGCAACTTCCTTTTCCCACGCGCTTGCAGGCGATTTCATTATAACAGAGCAAGAGACGTGTGCAGCAGTCGGTGATCTCGCCGCGAAGCGACAGGAATGGGAAAATGACGCTACCTTAGGCAAGCCGTCGGCGCTCAACAATCTCGGGTTTTTGTACCTGATGGGGTGCGGCGTGAAGCAGGACGCGGAGCGCGGAAGGGAATACCTTGAGCAGGCCGCCGACAAGGGCGACGCGCAAGCGGAACACAATCTGGGCTACCTCTATGATAAGGGCGGCATCGGCGTGGCTCAAAACAGCGCTCTCGCCTTTGCATGGTATACCAAGTCGGCGGCCAAGGGATTTGCTCAATCGGAATTGAGCCTGGCCACAATGTATCGGAATGGCCAAGTAGGACCAAAGGATCCGGTCCGGGCCGTCGAACTCCTCCGCCAGGCGGCGGGCCAAGGGTTTGCCCCTGCCCAATTTCAGCTCGGCGCAGCCTATGAGAGCGGCGAAGGCATTGAGAGAGATTATGCGCAAGCGATGATGTTGTATCAGAAAGCGGCAGCCCAGAACGATCCCACGGCGCTGGCGGCAATTGGCTATTTGTATGAGTATGCCCGGGGTGTCCCACAGGACTTCGTCGCTGCCATGCGCTGGTATCGGGCTGCCGCCGCGGTAGGCAACCCCATCGGGGAAAACAATCTAGGCGGACTTTATGACAGCGGTAAAGGCGTCGCACCCGATGCCGCACAGGCCGCCATTTGGTTCGCAAAGGCGGCAGCGCAAGGACTACCTGCGGCCAATACCAATCTTGGCGCCCTCTACGCCTCCGGTCGCGGCGTCGTCCAGGATTATCAGCGTGCCGTTAGGTTGTTTGAAGTCGCGGCGGAAAAGGGAGAGGCCCAAGGGCAACAGAATCTCGGGGTCAGCTACCTGAACGGAAAGGGCGTCCCACAGAGCGACACCGAGGCCTTTTTTTGGTTTAGAAAGGCGGCCGAGCAAAATCATGCTGGAGCCCAGCACAATTTGGGACTCATGTATGCGACGGGTCGTGGCACTGCTGTCAATTTCCCGGAGGCCTTTGCCTGGCTGAAGAAAAGCGCCGACTTGGGCAATGCAGTCGCGCTTAACGACTTGGGTAATCTCTACGAGAAAGGTTTGGGGGTAGAAGCGGACCGTTCGAAAGCACTCGAACTGTACAGAAGGTCGGCCGCACTTGGCGTCGCAAAAGCTAAAGAAAACCTGCAAAGATTGCTCAAATAACCTGTGATCCTCAGATCACCGTCGGGGGAAGTCGCCCCCGGCAATTCTACACCTTGCCGCACGCGTCCTGACCGTCCTCTGTGGCCGCTGCCGCCTCATTCGCGATCTCGCTTTCCCTCAATTTTGCGCACCGGGCGCAGCGCTCGTTGCATCCTGCATCGAACAGGAATCCCGCCGGCGCATCCTGGCTCCCGCAGAGTGAGGTCGCGAGCCCTGCGCCCTCGCGCCGGAAGAAGTGGGCTTTGCTCCCTTCGAAGGCTTTGCGCGCCCAACCTTCGCGGAAGCCTTTCAGTGTCGGCGTGATGGTCATGGCACACGCCTTTCCACCGGTATCATTCGGCCCTTGCGGAAGATGCGCTCGGCCGCGTCGCGGGCCGTGGAGATGGTTTCGCCGTCCCGCCTTAAATGCCCATTGAAGTAGCGCAACAGGTGATCGGTGACCGCCTTCTGCGCCTCCAGTTCGGTCTCAAACACCTTCGGATGGCCCTTGTCGCCGAGTACCGGCTCGGCCTTGCCATCCTCGGCAAAGCGCAGCATCGCGTGGTGCCCGCCAGCGACCGGAACGGTGAAGCCCGCGAAATGGTTCAAAGCATGCTCTCCTGACGATTGGATGCGAGCAGATAGTCTTTCCAGTCGACGCGGATTGTGATGGTCGGCCCGGCGTAACTGCCATTCTGGTCCATCTCCCAGACGAACCATGCCAGGTTCATGCGGCTGCTGGACTCGTTGCCGTCCCAGCCGTCGCGATGCATCATCGGAAGGCGCCGCGTGAAAGCGTAGACCCGGGCCGGCTTGCATTCGTCCATTGCGTAATTGCGGTCGGCATCATCGAAGCCGCAGAAGAAATTCAGGTTGAGCAGCAGCGCCATCTTGCGCGGACGATGCACGCGCAGCGCATGCGCGACGAAGGCGTTGAGCGCAGGGCCATAGGGCGGATTTGTCGCGATGTCGGGTCCGAAAGTATACCAGCCACCGCCGCCCAGCTCGCTCGCGAGAACTTCGGGCGTGCTCGTCAGGAAATCCTCGACGCGCTGCAAAACGCCCAACGCGGTCACGGTTCCATAGTCCACCAGGTCGGAAATCTCGACCTCGTAGCCGGCCGCCTCGAGCATCTTCACGATGGCGCCGCGGCCGCAGGCCTTCACCGTAGGCGAGAACGACTCGAGCGCGAGCAGCGCATGCATCGCCTCCGGGCATGTCTCGTAGAGATTGTTGCCGCGCTCGGCGGCCGTGGCGGTGTCCGTGCCGATCGCCACGCGCAAGTTGGCCCGGCTCGGCTCGAGCCCGGCGGCCACGCGGCCGGCGATCGCGCGCTCCACGATCCCAGGATCCCGCCGCTCGGCATCGGCCAGCTTGCGCGCGTCGTGGATTTCCTTGCGGGTGAGCCCGGCTTCAGCTGCGGTGAAACCGTTCCCCTCTGGAACGGTTTTCGGTCTGCCGCCCTTCGAAGCTTCCCCTCTTTCCTGGGCGGCAGTCCATTCGGTGGCAATCGTGATCTTCGCGCGCGTTTCGATCAGCAGCGCGTCACCCTGGAGCCGGCGCGCCTTTCGGATCAGATGCTCGCCGGCATGGAAGCGGGTGGCGTAGCTCCCTGCCGCCTTCGCCTGGTCATAGGCGCCAGCGGCCAGCATGCGCGCCGATGCGACGTCGCCGTCGTCGAACAGCATCCGAGCTCGCTCGATGACATGAGCGAGTCCGGAATCGTCCAAGGGGACAACCGCCTCCATGGGTTACGCCATTTCGGACAGCTTGGCCCGGGCCGGATCGAGCACCTCGAGTGTCGTCCTGATCTGGTGGAGATCCGCGTCGGTTTCAGCGTGGCAGTTATCGCGCACCATCTTCGCGAGAGCGACGACGCGCTCAAACTCTGCCGTGGCGGCCGCCTTCACCCCCTCCAGCTCGGTTTCCTTGCGCCGCATCTGATCGACGAAGCGCTTGAGCGTTTTGCCTGTGTTGGCGATCATCGAGCGGACCGACGGCGGAGCGTCCTGCTCCAGCTGTTCCTCCAGGGCGCTCGAAATATCCTCCTCAGTCACTAGGGGCGTTTGCACTGCTGGCATGTCCATTTCAGTTGATCCTCAGGTAGATGCCGCGACACGACACGCGCGGAATTGCGCGGCCGCGAAGACGGCGGATGAAACGGGAGAGGCGGGCGATCATTGCGCTTGCTCGCCGTATTGCTCGGCGACGATGACGCCGACGATCTCGTCGACGTAGTCGTCGCTCCACCACTTGCCTTTCTTGGCGCCGATCACCTGGCCCTGCGCCGAGCGCGGAGCGCGGTAGGCCAAACATTTGCCGAGCCCGACTCGACGTGCATCAGGAAAGCCGATCATCAACGCTTCCATGGCGATATGCCGCGAGCGCATGCCGAGTTCGCCGGCGCACAGAGCAAACGGGTCCTCTCGGTGCGGCCGGCAGGCCATAACGATGGCAAGGGCGATCTGGTCGGCTGTCGGGAACATCAGATGATCCCCGCCGCAAAGCGGTCGGCAGCGCGAATGGCTTGACCTACGAGCATGTGCATCATCTCGGATTGCGACCAAACGGGAGACCTAAGGGATGCGGCCTCGGCCAGGATCAGGCCGTGAAGCACGTCGAGACTTGCCCGGTACCAGTGCTGGCCAAGATGGCAGTTGGCGAGAGTCCGCTCGGCACCCAGCACGATGGTGCGCGCCACGGCGAGCCCCGGCGTCCAGACGACGTGCGCGAAATGAAGCCTCTCCCACCGGCCGGGCTGGAGCTGCGGGAGATGCGCCTCGATGTTTTCGGCCGTCGCAAGCCGGAAGACGCCCGGGTCAGCCTCAAAGCCGACGGCGCAGATCGCGGCATGGCCGGCGTTCTTGCGCCGATCGACCAGGTTCCGCGGCATCGCGATGTCAACCGGCATTGTTTTCCTGCTCCTCGCGCCGGCGACGTTTTTCCTCGCGCTTGCGTTCCCTTCGAAGCTGGTCGATCTCCCGAACGGTCTTGCGCCGGAAACTGCGGCTGGTGCGAACCAGGCCGAACTCCTTTTCGATGCCGACTAGGATTTGGCCCAGGACCCGGCTCTTGACGTCGTGCAGCGCCTGCCGCGACATGACCTCGACGCGGTGCCGGTCCCAGACGCGCGTGCAGAACTTGACACCGTGGCCGCCGGCATGCGCCAAGAACGTGCGCTTGTAGCGCTGCGCATCCTGCCCTTGCCGCCCTGCCCGCACGAAGCGGAGAAGGTCCATGATGTCGACCATACGGTCGGCGGCCGACTGGTGAACCACGATGCGAACTTCCGTGGTGTCGTACTGTGGCATTCCGTCGGCCATGCGCGACAGCTCGCGCACATAGGCTTGATGCTCGGTCTCTCGCGACGACGGCATGGCCGATCCGACCTTGGAGACCATGCGGCGTTCGACGTCGGGCATGTTTCGGGCCGTGTCGACGGCGTCGGCAAACAGTATCCAGAGCAGGTCGCGCGGTGTGGGCAGGCCACGCTTGTTCTTGGTGAAGAAGATGTCCTCGGCATGCCGCATGTGCTCGATGAAGCGGTCAATCCGCTTCTCCAGCTCGGCGGGCGTATCGAGGAAAAGGCGCTTCATTTTCATCATGCACGACCCGCCGAAGCAGTATCCGTTACGGTTCCAGATGTTGCCATTTTGGTTACACTTTGGGCAAGCGAAAGATCGCTCGGCCACCGTGTTTTGCGTAGGATGCGACGACACTTAATCGTGCTTTGCACGCCCGGCTCACCATAGTGGCGGCGGATCGAGCCCAGCCATGCGCCCCACTCGGGCCGCTCGGGCGTGATCACGAAATCCCCGTCCTTGTCGATGGGTGGCGCGCCATGGAACTCGAGGAAGAGCTGCTTTTTCAGGAAGGGGATCATTAGGGGCTTTTCCTTCCGAAGGATCATGGTCGTTCGATAGGTCTCCGCCGTCGCAATCGCCAGCGCCTTGCCGTCAGCTTCAAGGCTTGCGAACGTCTTCGCAGCCGCTTCCCGGCTGTCCGGTCGCATCTTCTCTGGCCATGAGGACCACAGCATATCGAAATCCCCTCCGCCCGGCGCGTCAGCGCGCCCTGGAGGTTCTCTTACTGGTTCCCTTACAGGGTTAGTGTCCGGATTCCGGACACGGCTATAGGCATTTTCCGGACACGGCTCGCCCTCTTTTCCGGACTCGGCGCCGTGTCCAGATTCCGGACTCGGCTCCACCACATCTTGTGCCGTGACGAAATCGGCCTCGAATGCGAACCGATAGCGCGTGTTCTCCTGCTGTTTGGTGCGGGGGTTGATATGCTGCTCCCGGCGAATTAGGCCGGTCAGCTCCAGGATCTTGAGATGCTCATTGAGCGCAGAGCGCGACATCTCGCAGTCATAGGCGAGCTTGTCTTGGGACGGGAAGCAGCCAAGGTCGGGGTTGTGGCGGTCGCAGAGATGCCAGAGGACGATGCGCGTGGCAGGTTTGAGCCCGCGCTGGGTTATGGCCCAATTTGTGGCGGCATGGCTCATGCTGGCAGTGCCTCAACTGCCGCGACCGCGGTTTCGACCGGGCAACTATACCACTCGCCAGACAGGCGCCATTTGGCCAGGGCAATGTGGGTGAGCCGCTCAGCGTCCTGATGGTCTGCGAAGTGCCGCTGGAACACCACCACCGCTTTGATGGCCTTGTTGCGATTGACGGCCTTGCAGCGGCGGGTGGGATCGGTCGACATCCCGATCTTGACCCCGCCGAGCTCAGCCGTCATCACATACACGAAGCCCGGATCCTCGCAGACCGGTCTCGGGCCATGCTTACGAATTATCGTCATGTCGCTCTCTCAACTGCGAGGAGCGGCAATCCTACAAGCTACAAATGGTATTGCCGTTCAATCTGGTAGTTCATTGCCTATCCGATCGAGGCCAATACAGCCGACAGGATTTGTTTAGTCATGCTCGGGCCGGCGGTTTCCCCCAGATATGCTGCCGCTGCCACAAGATGCACCGTAGCAGCTCGCTCGGCCGCAGCTGATCCGATGTTTCTTGCTGTTTGGCAAAACTCAGCCATCACTTTCTTTACTTCGCCGTTTACCACCTGCCCGCCCTCTGTCTGCTTCATTTTTATTAAACCTCCTCGGAATGTTTCAGTCTGAAACATTACGTGCGGACATACGGCTCAACTAATGGACGGAGGAAATCACACCTCCGTCAAAATCAGCCTGAATTCGAAGCTTTCGCGATGACGGCTACAGGATCGTTAACTGGCCCAACATCCGAGCCGGTCTTTTGGCACAAGCGGTTGTAACGGCCGAGAAGGTCGAAGATCGCTTTGCCGTTCCAGTTGGAAGCGGTGCCATACCAAGCCTCTCTCACCCGCCAGTGGCCGCGCGGGTAGCCCAGCGCGTCACAAGCGGCGTTGATTTGGGCTTTGATGCCCATGCCTGGTTTGATGGTTCCGGCGGCTTTGAACACCACCTGTTGTAGCTCTGCAGCGATGTCCTGCATCGATTCCTCACAAAAAACAGGAGAAGGAACGACGACCCATCGGGATTCTCGGATGCCTTGTCGGACACATCCAACAATTTCCCCGCCATCATCGCTACAACCGCAAGGGGAAAGCCGATGGCCCATGACGATGATTGCTGGAAACCGCTTGGAGTTGCGGCCTGGGAAGTTGTTGAACGCGCCGACCAATTTCGGACGGAACGAGGAACCGTGTTGATCGTATCTCGGGTCAAGCCGGAGCCCGGCGCCGTGCAACGACATCTGCCGCCTCCTTGCCCAACCAGTGGTTTGCGTTCACCTCACCGTCGGACATAACGACGATGCGGTCGAGATATGGTTGCCTGGGCATCCGGCCGGCCTCGTACCGATCGACTGTCAGCCGCGTACAATCGATCATCCGGCCCACGTCGGCAGCGCTCAGATTGCGGTCCAAACGCCATTTCGTCAGTTGATGCAGGTTTTCCATGGCCGGGTTTTGTCACCAATTTGGTTACACGTCAAGGTTTGTAACCAAACTGGCACAGTTTCGCACGAATTCGTTTTGAGCTACCGCATTGATATGGCGAATGGAATTAAGCACTTCCGGGAAAAGGCTGGGATCAGCAAGGCCGAGCTGGCGCGTCGCGTTGGCACCACAAGGCCGCAGATGGGCCGTTTGGAAGAAGAGGACGGCCCCAACGGACGGAAGCTCACCTTGAAGTGGGCAGAGCGAATCGCGCCGCACCTGAACGTGAGGCCGGAAGAACTTATGTTTCCAGAGCTTGCGGAGGTGGACGTAAGCAAATTCAGCCACGTATTCGAGATCTCCGCCGGGAAGAGCCGCCCGGCAGCGCCAGGACTGGTGATCGATCCAGAGTTTTTGACGCGGATGCTGCCGAACTCGGAGGGCCACAACCTTCGGTTCATGATGGTCGACGCCTACCAGGCCAATGGCATTGTTGCCAAAGGGGATGCGCTTGTGATCGATTTGGACGACAACATCCCCAATCGACCGGGCCTCTTCGCCTTGGAGATCGCCGGCGCGGTGCAATGGCGCTACCTTTCGCCCACGACGACAGGCGCCGTTCAGGTGCACAGCGACAACCCCGCGGCGACCAACGAAACCGTGCAGCCGGCGGACTTGAAGGTCATTGGCCGCGCTCGGCTCAGGATTTCCACACTCTGATCTGCTTTTTTTTGCCCCGAATGTAACCATTTCGGAAACACCCCTTGCAAAGCGTACCAAACCGGTTACGATCCTGATCACGCAGAAGGATCGCTAGACGATGGCCCAGTTGCCCCTGGTTGTATTTTCCCATCACGCCTCGCGGTCATGTGTTGAGTATCTGCGCGCTCCCGGCCGGGCTGGTGTGACCCCCCGCACCATTCGCCCGCACCAGCTCGGCCGGGTTCTCCCGATCTAAGCAGCACTGCACCCCGCGACAGCTTTGTCGCGCCCATTGTGTTGCCAAAATGGTTTCACGTGTAACACAAAAGGATACAGACGGATGACGGCGGACCAATACGCATGGTGGCGTCAGGCATTGAAACTGGCGGGTGGATATCGCGAGCTGACCCACGATCAGCTGCTCCTGCTCGCCCCTTCGGCCGACAGCCCGGAGTCAGGATTTTTCAGGAACCGTCCGTTCAAGGATGCGCCTCTGGTTCCCGTTGCAATCTGGCGCGATGCGGCGGGCAGTGTCATCTGCCTGCAGGGTGGCAAGGAAGCGGAGGCCGACAAGGTCTGGAACTATGCTTGCCGCAACCCGATCACCGAAGCGCTCTATCATTCCGTGCTGGCCGGCGAGCCTTGGCCAGATGACCCGCCGCCGGTTTCGAAGGAGCACAACCTCCCGGCTAAGACAGGCGATCTGCACAAAGACCTGACCCTGGAACTGGCGGCCGAGAAGGAAACGGTCGAGGGCTTCCTCAAAAGGCCGATCAGCACGCAGGAGCAGGCCGATCAGGCGGGCGTCTGGGCAAAGCGGCTCTCCGGCATCGCGAACAGGGCGGACGAACAATTCACCGTCGAGAAGCGCCCTTGGCTCGATGGCGGCAACGCCGTCGATGACAAATGGCGCGATCTGCGCACCGATTCCAAGGACCTGGCCAAGAAGCTGAAAAAGCATGGTGAGGCGTGGCTGAAAGAACTGGACCGCCTGGAGCAGGAGCGTCAGCGCAAGGCTCGCGAGGATGCCGATCGCATACGGCGCGAAGCAGAGGCGGCTCAGCAGCGGGCGGCCGACGCCGCGCGCGCGGCCGAGGAGAAGAAGGCCCAGCGCGAAGCCGACACTTCACCCGGCCTCGCATCTTCGTTCGCGCAGGAGAGCGAGCAGGAGGCCCGGCGGCTCGAAGCCGAGGCGGAGGCCAAGCGGCTGAACGATCGCGCAGCGGAAGCTGCGCGCGAGGCTCAAGCCCGTCCGGTCTTCGCCGGCAGGACCGGCGCCAAGATGTCCCTGCACACCTATTGGGTCGCGAACATCACCGACTACGACGCGCTGCTCATTGCGTTGAAAGACGAGCCTGAGGTCCGGGAGGCGGTCGAGAAGATCGCCGGCCGCATCGCGCGCAACAAAGACGCCGCCCTGCCGGCCGGCATGGAGCGGGTCCCAGACAAGAGGGCAGCATGACCGACCAGAAGATCGTCGCCGTGAAATTCGGCGAGAGCGACAAGACTTACGACTATTTCGCCGGCGCCTTCGACGTGGCTGTCGGCTCCCGCGTCATAGTGCCTGTTCGCGGACGCGAGACGTCCGTCACGGTCGCGGAGATCAAGGATCATTCCGACGCCGCCAACACAGCCATCCTCGCAATCGACGTGCGCACCGACGAGCAGCGCGCCGCCAAGCATCCGAACGGCCGGCACCAGTGGTCGCCCGACGGCACGCTGCTCGACGAGAACGGGAACCGGTCGATTTTCGACGACGTGGACAAATAGCCATGAGCTTGGTCCGCGTTGCCATCATCATTTTCTGGCTTCCCGTGATGATCAGCGCCGCTTGCAGACGGCTCTTCCGCGAAGTCCCCGCCGCCTTCTGGTTCGCCTGGAATGACATGCGCATCGAGCAGGATGAGATGCGCCGGACCTGGCGCGCCAACAGCTTCAACCCCGAGGATTGGAAATGAACGAACGGGCTCAGTTACCGGCCCTTATGGTCGGCGGCGCAATCAGCGCCATCATCCCTCAGTCGATCGAGGAAACGTGGCGTCTCGCCACCATGATCGTCGAGGCCGGTCTGGCGCCACAGGCGCTTGTCGGTCGCGAGCCGGCTGAGGATGCCGGCGACGACGCCTGGAAGCGTTGGGGCAAGAAGGGCACCAGCGCCGTGGCCATCGTCATCATGTCCGGCGCGGAGCTCGGCCTACCGCCCATGGTGGCGCTGCGCAGCTTTACCGTCATCGGCGGCAAGCCGGCGCTTTACGGCGACGGACTGATCAACGTCGTTCGAAAGTCGGGCAGAGCGAAATCGGTCGAGCTGGGCTATCTGCGCGATGCGACGAAAGAGGCGCTCCTCAATCTCGGCCTGCACAAGGATGTGGTTGCCCAGATGAACACCGTCGACGAGCGCACCATCGGCTGGTGCAAGGCGGTGCGGTCCGACACAGGGGAAATGAAGGTCGAGGCCTATTCGGTCGCGGATGCCAAGCAAGCCGGCCTCTGGGACGAACGCCCGACCCGTCGCGGCAAGGTCTGGAAAAACAACCAGCATGTGTGGGACGACGTGCCTAACGATTCCTCCTGGTTCCGCCACCCCAAGCGGATGAAGCAATGGCGCGCAGCTGGCTTCTGCCTGCGCGAGCTATTCGGCGACGTTCTTGGCGGCGTGCGAGATGAGTTCGAGGCCCGCGAGATCGCCGGCGATCTGATCGAGCACCACGACGACGAGCCGGCACCCAGGGTCAGGCTCACCCCGCCATCGCCGCCACCGGTGCCCAGCCTCGACGCCGTCGACCCTATCCCCGAGAACGGGTTCGACAAGGATGTCGAGGGCATGCACGACGGCGCAGAAGCCGCCGAGGAGGAGCAACCAGCGGCCTTCGACTACGGCAAGTTCTTCGAGGATTTCCAGATCGCCCTTCAAGGTGCGAAGTCGACCGCGGCCGTGGAGGAAATCTGGACCGAGTTCGACGTCGAGGCTCAATTCCACGACGACGAGAGCAGTCGCCAGCTGGCCGACAAGATCAAGGCGCGGCGGCTCGCTGCGCTCACTCCGCCGAGCGCGGGCTGATCATGGCCGGCCGGATCGCAATCCTTCCCGACCACGGCGCCCCGGTGCTCGGTCCGCCGGAGAACTGGCGGCCGCGCGCGCTGAGCGTCCGCGAGAAGCTTGAGATCGTCGTGCGCCAAGGGGGCAAAGAGCCCAGCGGCGCGCGGCTCAACCCGCTCGACGGTGTTCAGTTCGATCACGATCCGGCGCTGCAGCGGCGGCGCTGGGACCCGGAAGCGCATGACACCGTCCCGCCATCGTGCGCCCTCGAGTTCATCGTGGCCCTGAACAAGCCGACGCATGGCGTCAAAACCCCGGTCGACCAGCGCGAGATCGCGAAGACAAAGCGACTCGAGGGGCGCACTGGAAAGGGCAAGCGGAAACGGAAGATGCCGAGCCGGCCCTTCCCGAAGCTCCAAAGAGGTTTCCGATGAAGCGCGCCAGCTACGCCGAGCTCGTCGTCACGCCTGGGGTGGTCTTCATCGCGGACCGCTGCCGGCCGGACCTGCCCAGCATGACCAACGATGCCGAGCGCGTCGTCGAGCAAAAGGCGAGCTGCGGCTTCATACCCTTTACCCCTGACCAAAACGAGGAGACTGACCCATGCCTAACGAAGTAGCGCATCCCCCCAGGATTTCGGACCTCCAACTGCGCATCGCCCAGGCGCAGACGCAGGCGAAGATAGATTTGCTGGAGCGCGCCAACGAATCCCTGACGTCCCAGCTGACGGCGATCTTCGACGGCATCGGTCGCAATGAGCAGGTCGAGCTGATCTATCCGAACGGCGAGGTGGTGCTGATCACCAAGGCGCGGCCTCGCAGAGGCGAAGGCGGCGAGTGATGCCGATCATCTCCGTCTATATCGACGAACTGACCGCAGCTCGCATGAGTGCCATTTCGGCCGAGAAAGGCCGGTCGGTCGATGACCTGGCAGAGTGCGCGATGTCCGAAGCCGCGCTCGACTATTTCCGGCTTGCGCCGACCGGCTCGGATCCTGGTCGCGCCGACGGCGGCGCGAACATCATCACCACGCACACCAACATCGCGGGCACCTGATGAGCACGTTCTTCCTGGCCGCCGGCTTCATCATCATGCTCAGCGCTTGCGGCCGGCGCGCCTACCTCGATTTCACCGGTCGATGGGTGCCGATCGAGGGATGTGTCTTCGGCGCGATAGTCGCGTTCATCGGCGCGCTGCTGATCCTGATAGGTATTTTGCTGGCGGCGGCGCCGTGATGGAAGCTGCAACTGGACATGTCCAAATGCAAATGAGCCCCGACGAGGCGCTGACGAAGCTCTATGATCTGCTGACGGGGAAGAACGCGCCGAAGCCGGGAAGCTTCACCAGCCTCAACGAGGACCAGAAGCGGGAATATTTCCGCCTCGCCCGGCGGCGTAGCCGGGCCAGGGTGCGCGCCGCCCCGTCGGTCGCTGCCACCGCAGCCAACATCAATCAGGCGTTCGCCGACGCGGCGCTGATGATCCTCGCCACCGACGCGCCCGGCGCCCACCAGGTGCGTAAGGTGCTGCAGACGATCTTCGAGCAGCGGCCGGGTGTCCCAATCTCGGTCGAGAACAGGGCCAAGCAAGGCAAACTGAAACCCAAACTGATCGCCAGGAGCGAGTGATGGTCGACCTTCCGAAGCTGGCTCTCTCGGTGCGCCAGCCATGGGCGCATTGCCTCATGATGGGCTGGAAGCCGGTAGAGAACCGATCCTGGCGTGCTGGCAATCCAGGCCTGAATTTCCGCGGCGATTTCGCAATCCACGCCTCGACCGGCATGACGCGCGACGAATATGCGGACTGCGCTGATCTCTGCCAGTCTCTCGGTTTCCAATGCCCGCCGCCGGCCGAGCTCGAGCGCGGCGGGATCGTCGGTGTCGGCACCATTGTCGACATCGTGACCCAGTTCGACAGCCCGTGGTTTTTCGGTCCGAAGGGGCTCGTGATCGCTGACGCGTGTCCGGTCGAATTCATCCCAGTCGGCGGACAGCTCGGGTTTTTCGATTGGAAGCGCCTCGTCCCATTCGCCAAGAATGGCAAGCCCGTCGTGCCGGCTAAATGGATGCTGGCGCAAGCGCCCAAGGCTGCCACCTCAACGTCGCCTCTCGACACGCAAGGATCGCTCTTATGAGGCCATCACCTAGAAGTGAAGCAGTCCACGCAAAACGTGCACAGACAACATGGCCGAGCACGGATACTCCGAGGTTTCTTGGAGGATCTTACGAGATGCTTTTGTCCATTAGACATTGCATCGCTGCCGACCAAGGCCGTCTTTAGTAGCCCATTGATCGTTCGAAGCCAGTGCCACCGGAACCGATCCGAATTGAACAGTTTTGGGATAAGAACCCGCTGGTTTTGCCATGGATGGAGCAATTCCTTCCGATAAACCGCATGTGGCAAGACGCGTTTGCAAACTTATTTTGGACATTTATCGTAACCTGTGTCGGTTTGGCGCTGTTGTACTTTGTGTTCCCCAATAACGTCGTCACTGGAATAATGTGCGTATTGCCCGGCGGGTATCTGCTGGGAAGCTTTAATAAGCGAATGTCTCGTGCGCAGGCGAAATTCTTCCAAGCCAAGAGAGGCCAGGGAAGAACTGGCAAGGCCAGCGATGCAAGTAGCCCGAACGAGGTCAGATCCGACAGCCAAGCTGCCGATCAACGAATTCCATGAAATCCTACATCATCAACCTGGACCGCAGCCCCGGCAGGATGCAACGGATGGCGGACCGTCTGAACTCTATCGGAGCGGACTTCGAACGCGTTCCGGCGGTGGACGGACGTCTGCTTAGCGACGCCGAGATTTCGGACGTCCACAAGCCCGCCGCTGGCGCGGCTGCGATGACGCCAGAAGAAGTGGGATGCTTCCTGAGCCACCGCAAATGCTGGGAGCGGATCGTGTCAGGGCCGGACGCCTACGGCTGCGTTTTCGAAGACGACATGTTGATAGCGAAGCAAGCGGCCCCGTTTCTAGGTGAGAACACCTCGTGGATTCCCAAGGATGCCGACATCATCAAGATCGAGGCGGTTCCCGTCAGAGTTTGGCTCGACAGCTCTGTGTCTGCCCTACCCGGCGCCTTCAAACTTGCGCTTCTGCGGAGCTTTTCATTTGGGTCCGGCGGATACATCCTCTCGCGGGCAACGGCTGAGCGCCTTTTAGCGCTGACGAGAGTATTCTCGGATGCGGTCGACCATGCGAAGTTCAACCCCGCCTGTGGAATAGCCGGCAGCCTTAAATCCTATCAGATGATCCCGGCCCTTAGCATTCAAACACAGTGCTTCTATCCGAAAGGGTCCAGCCTGATCGAGCTGCCGGCGCTCGCCGTGCACAGCGATCCTCGCTTTCCCGGGAACCTGATGGAGAAGCCGTGGCTGGAGCGAAAGGTCTTGCAGGCGCTCCGTCGGCTGGGACACAGGTTGCGCCGGCATTGGCGAACCGAGGTCCTGTTTGCCGATCAAACAGGTGCTTTCTGCACCAAGACCTAGGAAAATTAAACCACCTTTTTGCTTGACTTCACTGTAACCAAAATGGTTACACTAAGAACCGATTTGGTAGCAAAGAGAAGCAGCATGAGCAGTTTGCCAGCAGTAGTCGTCGCCGGTCTAGGTCGCTGCTACCCCGGCATGATGAGATTCGATCTCGTCGAGACGCCGGCACCAATCGGGCACGCGCGCCCGTTACCAAGTCGATCCGAGGCGATCTGACCTCGACGACATGACCCCCGCCACGGAGAGTAGCATGGAAGACAAGAACTACATCGAGCTAACGGCCTCGATCGTCTCGGCCTATGTCGGAAATAACCCGGTGCCGGCCGCTCAACTGCCCGACCTGATCGCCAGCGTGAACGCCGCTGTGCGCAAGCTCGACGACCCGGCGGTCGTCAACGCGACCCCGCCGAAGGAGCCGGCGGTCAACCCCAAGAAGTCGATCCATCCCGATTTCATCATCTGCCTGGAAAATGGATTGAAGTTCAAATCGCTCAAGCGGCACTTGATGACTGACCACGGCCTGACGCCCGACGCCTACCGCGCGAAGTGGGGCCTGCCGTCGGATTACCCGATGGTGGCGGCGAATTATTCCGCCACGCGGTCGCGGCTAGCGAAAGCCTCTGGCCTCGGCCGCCATCCCAAGGCGCCGCCGATCCGCACCAAAGCGCCCGCGCGCCGCACCTTCCAGTAGGCGCACCATGAAAGTCGCCGCCGTCATTGAGCGACTTGCGAAGGGCGATTCCCTGCGCCTCGGCTTCTCCAGTGGCCAGAGGCGGTGGTGGTTCGAATGTCCTTATCAGGCCGTGCCCGAGCATGTCGTTCACTCGGCGGTGCGCGACGGGGCTGTCGCCGTCATTGAGGCGGGCGACAGCCTCTTCGGCTTCAAGGGAAATTCGCAGACCTGGTTGGTCGAGGAGGCCACCGATGGCGTTCACCGCTGATCAAGTCGAGAACCTGGCCCACAATCAAACGTGCGGCCACCTCCACCCCTTCACCTGCCCGAACCGCGGCGACGGCGAACACCGGGAGGCCTATGGCGACACGGGCGCGCTGGTGGCGACGGTGCGCGGCTGGATTTGCCCCTTCTGCGATTACACCCAGGATTGGGCGCACCATGGCATGCTCGCCGGCAAGGTGCCGAACCCGTTCCCGTTGCCCGGCCTTTCCCATCCAAGGTCGAAATGATGCTCGGCGATTCATGGGCCGGCTACGACGCCTGGAAGACCGAGCCGCCCGATTGGGTGATGCCCTTCCACACCCGTCGCTACGCCGACAAAACCCGTTGGCGCATGCACCGCGACCTCGGCCGTCATCCGTTCTTCGACGGCGACGAGTCCGAATACGAATACCTCTGCGAGGAATGGGACGAGCTGGCGCTCATCGATGCGCACGAGCGCGAGCCCGAGGAAGAAGATTTCGAGGAGATGGCTGCCGCGACCGGGAAGAGCGCATGAATGACCTTCCGCCCGAAGTGCTGACCGTGTCGCAGACGCCGGAATACTGGTCGTCGCTTTTTCGCGACAAAGGGTTGCGCATGTCCGCCAGGTCGTTGCGCGAGAAGGCGATCAAGACGGGGCTCTGCTACTGTGTCGACAGGCAGGTGCTGATCTCGCCGCGGCAGATCGATGAGTTGTTTTTGTGGAGTAAAGCGTCATGCCGCTCACGATCTATAAGCGCGGCCGGTTCTGGTGGCTCACCGGCACAGTCCCAACCCGGCAAGGCGAGCAACGCGTACACGAGAGCACGGGCGAAACTGACGAAGGCAAAGCGAACAAGGTCCGCCTGAATCGCGAGCTGCGCGCCCAGGAAGAGATCGACCTCGACCCGAAGGACCGCTTCACCTTCGCTCAGGCGGTTGAGTTCTACCTCGACGCCGGCAAAGACGAGCGCTTCATCCTAGAATTGCTTGAGCACTTCAAGGAGACCAGGATCTCCGACATGAGGGGCTCGGATGTGCGCGCCGCCGCGAAAGCGATCTATCCGAAAGCGGTCTACACGACCTGGAACCGCCAGGTGGTGATCCCGGCCCGCGCCGTCATCAACTTCGCCGCCGACGAGGGCAAATGCCGCGAGGTGCTGATCAAGGGCTTCTCGAAGAAGGATCGCGACGTCAAGGTTTCGACCGCGCCGCCCAAGCGCGCCGTCGATCGCTCTTACATCGACGATTTCCGTGAGGCGAGTGACGATCCCCGCCTCAGTGCCTTAATGCTGTTCATATTCCAGACCGGCGCCCGCATCTCAGACGCGATCAAGCTCGAAGACGATTCCCCCGACGTCGACCTGGTGAACAGGAAAGTGATCTTCCGCGACATGAAGAACGGCGAGGATGGTGAGGCGGACCTCACCGTTGAAATGGTCTATGAAATCCAGCAGCTCCGGGAATGGAAGCGGGAAAGGTTGGCGTCATGGGAGGCGCGCACTCCCTGGGGGAAAAATAGGCGAGGTGGCCCGCGCCATAGCGGGCGAGGCGCCAAGAAACCCAATAACCGGCTCTTCGGCTTCATGACCCGCTTTCTGCGCAAGGATATTATGCGTATCTGCGAAAAGGCCGGCATCCCCTATCTCGGCACCCATCAACCAGGCCGCCACAGCTTCGCGACCGAGATGATCGTGATGAACGGCGTCGATGTTGCCACCACGGCCCTCAAGGGCCGCTGGAAGACGAAGAAGCTCCTCGTCGAGAACTACATCCACGCCAAGAAGGGCAAGGGCGTCATCGACAAGGTTTTCGGAAAGAAGAAGGCTCGACGGCCGGCGAATGGCGACAGCGAGACGAAAAGCGGTGTCGCTTCAAAGAAGCGGTCGACGGCATCGTAACCAGACCGAACCAGATTGGCACCGAGACCTTACACCAGTCGAAAACGATGGGTCTGGCAACGATATGAATTTGCTTGGGAAAACGGCGCGGTTACAGTTTGGCCTCTCCCTTACCAAGGGAGTGCTCTACCACTGAGCTACCGCAGCCTGCGATGGCGGCGCTTCTGCCATAACGAACCGGCAAGCGCAAGGCCAAGAAAACCTTAAAACGACGCATGCCTTCGTGCGAAATCGCTGCGCGGTTTTCCCGCGGCATGTGTCGAATGCCGCGGCTGTGGAAGCCGCTTGCGAGCAGGCTTCAATGACACGGCGGCGCCACAATGTTAGCTATGCCTGAACCACAGCCGGCTATCCGCCGGCGAGGACCGGCGATGAACGACAAGGCAAATCCGCCGAAAAAACGCGATGGCGAGCGCAAGGACCGGCTGGCCGAGGCGCTGCGTGCCAACCTGCAGAAGCGCAAGGCGCAGGCCCGTTCGCGGCGGGATGGCAATCCCGACGATCGGCCGGAAGGATGGCCGACTGCTGGAAAAATGCACAAGGACTAACCGAAATCAGCCACACTGGGCGATCACACTCGGTCCACAGATGGGGAAATCCTATTTCTTGAACCGCACCGGCCGATAGTCTAGAGCCGGATATACTCAACCGATTGAAACCGGCCCGTCCGGGCCGAGGGGACGTTCTTTCATGGATCGCATCAGAATTGTCGGCGGCAATAAGCTTGCCGGAAGCATTCCGATTTCGGGCGCCAAGAACGCGGCGCTGCCGCTGATGATCGCCTCGCTGCTCACCGACGACACGCTGACGCTCGAAAACGTGCCGCATCTGGCCGATGTCGAGCAACTGATCCGCATCCTCGGCAATCACGGCGTCGACTATTCCGTCAACGGCCGGCGCGAGAAGCAGCAGGAGGGCTATTCGCGCACCATCAATTTCTCCGCCCGCAACATCGTCGACACCACCGCGCCCTACGAGCTGGTGTCCAAGATGCGCGCCTCCTTCTGGGTTATCGGCCCGCTGCTTGCCCGCATGGGTGAGGCCAAGGTGTCGCTGCCGGGCGGCTGCGCCATCGGCACGCGCCCGGTCGACCTCTTCCTCGAAGGCCTGCAGGCGCTGGACGCCGAGCTCGACGTCGACAACGGCTATGTCGTCGCCAAAACCAAGAACGGTCGTCTCCACGGCAACCGCTACGTGTTCCCGAAAGTGTCGGTCGGCGCCACCCATGTGCTGATGATGGCGGCCTCACTCGCCAAGGGCGAGACGGTACTCGAAAACGCCGCCCGCGAGCCGGAAATCGTCAATCTCGCCGAATGCCTGATCGCCATGGGCGCCAAGATCCACGGCGCCGGCACCTCCACCATCACCATCGAGGGCGTCGAGGCGCTGTCGGGGGCGCGCGTGCGCGTCATTCCCGATCGCATCGAGACCGGAACCTATGCCATGGCGGTGGCGATGACCGGCGGCGACGTGGTGCTGGAAGGCGCGCGCCCCGACCTGTTGCAGAGCGCGCTCGACGTCATTGCCGAGACCGGCGCCGAGATCACGCCGACCAATGCCGGCATCCGCGTCAAGCGCAACGGCGCCGGCATCGCACCGGTGGATGTGACGACCGCGCCCTTCCCCGCCTTCCCGACCGACCTGCAGGCGCAGTTCATGGGCCTGATGACGATGGCGAAGGGCAAGTCGCGCATCACCGAGACGATCTTCGAGAACCGCTTCATGCATGTGCAGGAGCTTGCCCGCCTCGGCGCCCACATTACGCTGTCCGGCCAGACGGCGATCGTCGACGGCGTCGCCAAGCTGAAGGGCGCGCCGGTCATGGCGACCGACCTGCGCGCCTCGGTGTCGCTGGTCATCGCAGGCCTTGCCGCCGAAGGCGAAACCACCGTCAACCGGGTCTACCACCTCGACCGCGGTTTCGAGCGCCTGGAGGAGAAGCTTTCCGGCTGCGGCGCGGTGATCGAGCGGATTTCGGGCTGACAAAGCGCCTCGGTTGCGCAGAGCGGAAAGACCGCATAACAGAAGATTGACTAATCAACCTTCAGGTGCGCATTCCGCATGGCCCTCAAGCTCATCGCGCTCGACGACCAGGATCTGAGCATCATCTCGGCCCACGTCCAGGACGCCGTGATGAAGGTCTCCGACCTCGAATACCTGCCGGCGGCCAAACGTTTCGTGCTGACCATGAACCGCTTCGTCTGGGAGGCGAGGTCCGGCTTCTTCCGCCAGCACAATGAACGGCGCCAGTGCGTGCTGCATTTCGACCGCGTGCTGGGCGCCAAGACCAGCGGCATCGCCCGCGACAAGCCGGCGGAGATACTGTCGCTCTTGGCGGTCAGCTTCGTCGCATTCAGCAAGCCGGCCGGCATCATCGAGCTGGTTTTTTCCGGAGGCGGCACGATCATGCTCGACGTCGAGTGCATCGAGGCGCGGCTCGCCGATGTCGGCGGCTCCTGGGAAGCCACCTCGCGCCCGGTTCACAGGACCTGAGCACCGACGATGGCCATCACGCTTAGCCAAACCGACGCCGATTTCGAGCTCCGTTTTTCGGCATTCCTCACCACCAAGCGCGAAGTGTCGGCCGACGTCGAAGCGGTGGTGCGCGACATCGTCGCGCGCGTGCGCGCCGCAGGCGACAAGGCGCTCATCGACTACACGCTGAAATTCGACAGGGCCGATCTCAACAGGCTCGGCATCGCCGTCTCCAGGGCCGACATCGAAAAGGCATACGCCGCGGCCGACCCAGCCACAGTCGCGGCGCTCGAATTCGCACGCGACCGCATCCGCTCCCATCACGAGCGGCAGAAGCCGAAAGACGACCGCTACACGGACGCCGCCGGCGTCGAGCTCGGCTCGCTCTGGACCGCGATCGATGCCGTGGGACTCTATGTGCCCGGCGGCACAGCGAGCTATCCGAGCTCGGTGCTGATGAACGCGGTGCCGGCCAAGGTCGCCGGAGTCGAGCGCATCGTGATCGTGGTGCCGGCCTCGGGCGGTGTCATCAATCCGTTGGTTCTGGTTGCGGCCGACCTTGCCGGCGTCTCCGAGATCTACCGCGTCGGCGGCGCGCAAGCCGTCGCCGCGCTCGCCTACGGCACCGAGACGATCCGGCCGGTCGCCAAGATCGTCGGGCCGGGCAATGCCTATGTCGCGGCAGCCAAGCGCCAGGTGTTCGGCAGCGTCGGCATCGACATGATTGCCGGGCCGTCGGAAGTGCTGGTTGTGGCAGACGCGGACAACGATCCGGACTGGATCGCCGCCGATCTGCTGGCGCAAGCCGAGCATGACGCGTCGGCGCAGTCGATCCTCATCACCGACAATGCCGAATTCGGCACGGCGGTGGAGCAGGCGGTCGAGCGCCAGTTGAAGAGCCTGCCGCGCGCCGCGACGGCCGCGTCGAGCTGGCGCGATTTCGGCGCCGTGATCCTGGTGCCGACGATCGAGGCTTCGCTGCCGCTGGTCGACCGCATCGCGGCCGAGCATGTCGAGCTCGCCTTCGACGACGCCGAGAACTTCCTCGCCGGGATGCGCAATGCCGGCGCCGTCTTCCTCGGCCGCCACACGCCGGAAGTCATCGGCGATTATGTCGGCGGCTCCAACCACGTGCTGCCGACCGCGCGCTCGGCGCGCTTCTCGTCTGGTTTGTCCGTGCTCGATTTCGTCAAGCGCACGTCGATCCTGAAGCTCGGCCCGGAGCAGCTCAAGGCGCTGGCGCCGGCGGCCATCGCGCTCGCCAAGGCGGAAGGGCTCGACGCCCATGCACGATCGGTGGCGATCAGGCTGAACATGTAGCGATGTCCGGCCACCACCAAAACCGCGACAGGCTGATCGACGTCGAGCTCGACGAATCGATCGGGCGTTCGACGCCCGATGTCGAGCATGAGCGGGCAGTGGCGATCTTCGACCTGATCGAGGAAAACAGTTTCCGGCCGGTCAACGACGATGGCGCCGGCCCATACAGGCTGAAGCTGTCGCTGGCCGAGTCGCGCCTGGTGTTCGCCGTCAGCCGCCAGAATGGCGCCGATGTGGTTACCCACATCCTGTCGCTGACGCCGCTTAGGCGTATCGTCAAGGATTACTATCTGATCTGCGAAAGCTATTATGAGGCGATCCGCTCCTCAACGCCCAGCCATATCGAGGCAATCGACATGGGCCGGCGCGGCCTGCACAATGAGGGCTCGCAGACACTGATGGACCGGCTCGCCGGCAAGATCGAGATCGACTTCGACACGGCGCGCCGGTTGTTCACGCTCGTCTGCGTGCTGCACTGGCGGGGGTAGTCCTGGCCGCGCTGCCGCATTCGCTTCTTTTTGTGTGCGGCATGAATGCCGTGCGCTCGCCGATGGCCGAGCAACTGGCGCGGCGGATGCTGCCCGCCACCACTTTCGTCGCCTCGGCCGGCGTGCGCAGCGGCGAGCGCGACCCCTTCGTCGACGCCGTGCTTGCCGAAGAGGGTCTCACGCTCGGCGAGCGGCAGCCGAGGACGCTTGACGAGCTGGAAGACGATTATTTCGACCTGATCGTGACGCTGGCGCCGGAAGCGCATCACGCCGCGCTCGAGCTTACCCGCTCGCTCGCCGTCGAGGTCGAGTACTGGCCGATGCCGGACCCGACCGACACCGGCGGCACGCGCGAGCATATCATGGCCGCCTATCGCGATGTTCGAGAGCGGCTGAAGACGCGCATAAGCCGGCGTTTCTTGCTTCCGGAAGCAAAAAACGCGACGGATTAAGCATGTTCACAAGCGGGCGATTATCATATAGGTTCCGCCGCAAATTCCGGCTGGAGTCGGACGAGTTCAGGTCTGTTCGACCTGAAATCGTCCGGCTCCAGATCAAGAGTAGAGCATGATGTCGTCCGAAAACCGCTTCACACTTTTCGGCATCATGCTCTAAGCCCCGGAACCGCCATCCAAGCAAAGGTATCGAATGCCGAAGGAAGAAGTCCTCGAATTTCCGGGCGTGGTCACGGAACTGCTGCCCAATGCGATGTTCCGGGTGAAGCTCGAAAACGAGCACGAAATCATCGCCCACACGGCCGGCCGCATGCGCAAGAACCGCATCCGCGTGCTGACCGGCGACAAGGTCCTGGTCGAAATGACGCCTTACGACCTGACCAAGGGCCGCATCACCTACCGCTTCAAGTAACAATTCGGCGCGAACCGCGATGAGCATTCTGCAGAAGCTCGTGCTTGCCTCGGGTTCGCCGCGTCGCATCGAGCTGTTGCAGCAGGCCGGCATCGAACCGGACCGCGTGCTGCCCGCCGATGTCGACGAGACGCCGCTGCGCGCCGAGCATCCGCGCTCGCTGGCGAAGCGCCTTTCCAAGGACAAGGCCGAGAAGGCGTTCGCCTCGCTGAAAAGCGAGGAAGACTATGCGCCGGCTTTCATCCTGGCCGCCGACACGGTGGTGGCGGTGGGACGGCGCATCCTGCCCAAGGCCGAGACGATCGACGACGCGGTGAACTGCCTCGGCCTGCTTTCCGGCCGCTCGCACCGGGTCTATTCCGGCATCTGCCTGATCACGCCGGGCGGCAAGCTCAGGCAGCGGCTGGTGGAGACCAGGGTGCGCTTCAAGCGACTGCCGCGCGAGGAGATCGACGCCTATGTCGCGTCGGGCGAATGGCGCGGCAAGGCCGGCGGCTATGCCGTGCAAGGCCTCGCCGGCTCCTTCGTCGTCAAGCTGGTCGGCTCCTACACCAATGTGGTCGGCCTGCCGCTCTACGAAAGTATCGCACTGCTGTCCGGCGAGGGCTTCAAGCCGCACAAGAACTGGCACGTCGCGCGGCCATGACCCCGGACGAAAAGGTCACGCCGCTGAGGCCGAAGCGCCCCTGCCCCGAATGCGGCAAGCCTTCGGTGCGGGAGCACTATCCGTTCTGCTCGACACGCTGCAAGGACATCGACCTCAATCGCTGGCTGAAAGGCGCCTACGTCATTCCCGGCCGCGACGACGCAGAGGAAGAAGACGGAGGCCCCAAGCAAGGCCCTTCGTCCACAGACGAGCAGTGAAGGCCCGTAGCAATACGCCGTTTCCCGGCGATTTTTCTTTATCAACACCTAAGCGCTGGACAGGGCGAATTCCCGTGCTATAACCCACGCGCTTTCGAGGGGGGCGCCACCCGGCGCTTCCGTGAAACCCGGCGGACGATCCCGTTAGCCGGCGCAGGCCCAGATAGCTCAGTTGGTAGAGCAGCGGACTGAAAATCCGCGTGTCGGTGGTTCGAATCCGCCTCTGGGCACCATCACCCTCTTCTCCCCGCATTCGCTTTCGCCGAAGCTTCTACGCTGCAGCAAGCAGCTGGTGTTGGCGATCTTTTTGCTAGCGATGGCGCAATTTGTCGGGATTAGGAGCGCTGCGCTGGAGCTGTTACGGCTGCACGCTTGCCAGCCGGTTTAGCCGTGCCCAGGTTCTTCGAGCTTTTCCAGTCTCGCGGACAGCCGGTCAAGGTCAGTTGTGCCCTGGCCGAAAAGGCTCATGGCCCTCATGGCGACCAACTGGCGGTCTTCCTCGCTTTCAAGTCCATGCCTTGAACAATAGCGATGGACAGCTTTTGAGAGGATTTCAAGTTGGGTGGAATCCAAAACACCATGCAGGGACATGCGTGCCTCCTGGCCAGGGGCGAAAGCACGATACCGCTTTCAAGCGTCCGCTTGCCTCACTACTCGGTACGAACGACAAAGGGGTGATACGCCTCTCCGGCAAGTCGCGCGCTAACAAATGAGGCCGTGATGAAAATCGCGCCTGAGCGGTTACGTCTTCTTGAGAAGGCGCGCCTGCCCAAGACGCGAAGCTGCGTCGATGCTGATCAAGTCAATGAGCTCGCGTGCTTGGCTGCGGGGATGCCGGTCCCGCGTGGCTGAAATCGCACCCGAAATTCCTTTTCGGTCTGCGACATTCCAGCAATCAAAGAGTTCTCAAGATGAAAATCGGGTTCGCGAGCCCCGGCGGCCCGGCTCGCTTGTCATGTGACAGCCATCATGGAGCCAAGAATATCAATCGGCACTTCGCGAACGTTTTCTCCGCTCCAGGCTTTTCGCCTTTCGGCGAGCGATTCTGAGTTCGCCAAGCGTCGGCTGCCACCACCCTCTCGATCGTTCCGCTGACCCGGCAGGACGCCGCGCCGGCCATGTCTTGATCAGTTCAGCCAAGGTCGGCGGCCGCCACCTCGCCCAAACGGCGCCGAAGCCGGTCTCCATCGACTGTGGGTAGAACGGCGCCGGCTCAGAGGGGTGAGCGAGCTCGCCTGAAATCCCGGTGAAGACAACAATGTCATACTGCACCGTCGCCACGGCGCGACCGAGCGGAGGCAGGTCTTCGGCTGGAACCGGATAGCGCCGGCGCCTGCGTTCGGCATGGCGCAGCCTGGCGGCCTTGTGCTCATCGGAGTGTTTACCAGCCTCCCGTCGGCGTTTCCTCTCCTCCGGCTCGGCGCGCTGGGCGGCTCTTTCGATGCTTGGCCAACGGCGCCGCAGCTCCTCATAAGCGCGAAAAGGCACCCGCCAGACCCGCAGTTCGTCGTCCCAACTCGCCCATGGAACCGCTCGCAGTTCCTCCAGCACGGTCTTCGAATAAGGCGTGCGAATGCGCAGGTCGTCCGCGACTTCCAGATAGTGGCTCGACAGTGGATCGAAGGCGAAGGCATCCCGCCCCTTACTGTCGTCATGGGCTGCGCGAGCCGCTGTCTCCTGTGCCAGCCAGCGCTCGATCCGCCGCGCCGCCGTTTTTCCGGGCACGAACCAGCTCCTGCGCTCGTCGCTCCACCTCGCGCGCGGAAACGCAAGCTGGAACCGCTCAACTGCCGCTCGATCGTACGCGAAGCGCGCTTCGGCACCAGGAGGCTTCTGCGGTTCGGAAGGGGCTTCGGATTTTTCCATCGGATTGCGCTCGCTGGCTCTGCTCGCAAGGAACGCCGCGCAAGTTCCTTGGGTTCAAGCCACACAGCGGAGACAAGCCGAACTGCTCGAGGAGCCGCGCGCTGAAACCTTCCCGGCATTCGACGGTTAATCCGGATCAGGAGAGGTCAGCCCATGGCGAGACGACGTGATGCAGATGAAACAGCGGCGAGCCGGCCCAGAAGGCCACGTTCGCGCCCGCTGAAAGGCGAAGAAACGGAAGTGAACCATATTGTGGAAACGCAAAACATCTCGCCGGCCCAGGCGCGGGAGCTGGTGCGGCGCCACGGAAACGATTGGCGCAAGATCGATGAGGCCGCCAAATCCTACAAGAAAGACAGCTAGTATTCCAAACCGAGTATCGGGGTGACTGCCCGGAGAGATCATCGGCCAAGATAACCGGATGACCAGGATCGCTACTTTCAACGTAAATGGCGTCAATGGGCGATTGCCGGTCCTCCTGAAATGGCTTGGCGAAACCGGCTATGACATCGTCTGCCTGCAGGAGCTCAAGACATCCGATGAGAAGTTCCCTGCCGAGGCGATCCGGCAGGCTGGTTACTGCGCCGTCTGGCATGGGCAGAAATCTTACAACGGCGTAGCGATTCTGGCCCGTGGGAAACAGCCGCAGGAGCGCAGGCGCGGACTGCCAGGCGACCCGGACGATACGCACAGCCGCTACATCGAGGCCGAGGTGGATGGGCTGGTGATCGGCTGCATCTATCTGCCGAACGGCAATCCCGCGCCTGGACCTAAATTCGATTACAAGCTGGCGTGGTTCCAGCGTTTGATCAGCTATTCCCAGACCTTGCTTAAAGAGGAAACGGTCCTGTGCGGCGATTACAACGTGGTGCCAACCCCGATTGATGCGGTGGTGCCGGCGCGCTGGTTGGGCGATGCAGTGTTTTTCCCGCAGAGTCGTGACGCTTACGCCGATTTGCTGAAGATGGGCTGGACGGATGCGGTTCGGCAGATCCATCCCGAGAAGGGGGTCTACACCTACTGGAACTTCTCCTACCGGGGCGGTTATGACCGGAGCTCCGGCCTGCGAATGGACCATCTCCTGATCAGTCCGGCACTTTCAAACCGGCTGCGAGGGGCGGGCGTCGATGCTGCGGTAAGAGCTTTGGAAAGGCCAAGCGATCATGCCCCGGCGTGGATCGAGCTGACCTGGCCTGGAAAGCTCGACTGAGGTTCCGATGGCCTGCCCAGGAGCGGCATCAGCCCGAGCGTATCACGCCGGGCTCATCGGTCTGTTCGTGTGCTTGTCCGACAGCTTGGGGCGCGGCCACAAGGTCCTGGAATCCGATCGTGGCGACCAGATACCCCGCTTCGTCGTAGATTCTCGTAACCCACGATGTCGGGTCGACGCCTTCGACAATCCCATCGAGCATCGCCTCCTTGGCCGCGCGTTTCGCCTCGGCCTTGGCGGCATCCAAATTTTCCATGTCGACCTGGATGGCCGGCTGCGCCGTACTTTCGATGAACTCAAAACGGAACTTCGGCATTGGTTTCTCCATTCGGCGCCGCCGGGAGCGGATCGGGCGGGCTCTCAATCTTGCCGTTGCTGGAAGTTTCGTCTCCGAGCACTGTTTCCGCGATGTATTGCTTGAGATCGCCGACTTCGTCGCCGATATCCTCAGCCAGTATTCCCAGGCCTTCGGCATCGGCGATGCATTGTTCGGCGAGCTTCTCGGCGGCGATTTCGGCCGGGATTGCAGCTGCGGCTTCCGCCTTGTGCTCGTCGATCCATTCCCCGACGAAATGTGCGGTCTTGTTCACGATGATATCCGGTTCCTGAGCGGAAACCGTGTCAGCGTCAGTTGACTTCGTGTCCATGTCTAAACCCGCCCTCTAGGATCCTTCTTCAACGCCGATTGCCTGCGAAGGATGCAGGCGTTGGTCGAAAGTTGTTATAGCTTCAGGCTTGCACTTCAGACTCCTGGCTCAAGGCTGGAACCTGCGTCAGGATCAACAGTTCTTGAGCATGGCAAATCACCCGATAACGAGTTTCCTCACCTCAATCGGCACTTTATCGTCCCGTCCCGCCGCATTCCTGGTGCTGCTGGCCCACGCAGCACTGTGTGTCGTTTTCGATCGGCAAAGTCTGAATTGGTATGGGGCGGCCACCCTGGCGCCTCCAGCGGGCGCGTGAAAGGTGAGATTTGGTCGGAACCGGCGGAGGCTGCTCAGCAGCCTCAAGTATTTGGCCGTCGCGCTTGTCGCCAGTCTGGTCACGCTGCTCGCGATCAACCTGATTCCGGAGACCCGTGTCATCCGCACCATCGTGCCGCACCGTTTCGATGCGGCAGATCCGCAATTCGCAAGGAGCATGAGCAGCTATTCGCAGGGGCAGATGTTCGAGGCGAACGCCGTGCAGACCCTCGTCAACGGCGACGAGATTTTTCCCGCCATGCTGCAAGCGATCCGTTCGGCCCGAAAGACCATCAACATGGAAACCTACATCTATTGGTCGGGCTCGGTCGGCTACGAGTTCGCCACGTCTTTGGCTGCGAAAGCCCGAGAGGGTGTCGAAGTGCGCGTACTCGTCGATTGGCTTGGCAGTCTTCCCTTCGATGAGAAGCTGATCCAAATCATGACGAGTGCTGGCGTTCGGTTCGAGCGCTATCGGCCGATCCACTGGTACACGCTCGACCGCGTCAACAACCGAACGCATCGCAAGCTGCTCATTGTGGACGGGCGGGTCGCCTTCACAGGCGGGGTCGGCATCGCGGACGACTGGCTGGGAGATGCGCGCAACCCCAATGAGTGGCGCGACACGCACTACCAGATCGAAGGGCCTGCTGTGCCCGGGTTCCAGGCGGCCTTCGCCGAGAACTGGCTGGAAACAGTGGGCGAGACGTTGCAGGGCGAGAACTTCTACCTGCCGCCCGAAGCCGCGGGTGCGCTCCGTGCCCAGCTGATCCTTTCTTCGCAGCCGAACGGCTCCGAAAACATGGAGCTGATGATGCTGGCCGCCATAGCCGCGGCCAAAGACCACCTGCGCATCGGCATGGCCTATTTCGTCCCGGACGACATCGCCCTGCAGCAGATATTGGACGCCAGAAAAAGGGGCGTCGCCGTCGACGTGATCGTTCCCAATTCCCTGACGGATGTTCCGATCGTCCGCAAAGCTTCGCGCTATTTCTGGGGCAAATTGCTCGAGGCCGGGGTGCGGATCTACGAGTTTCAGCCCACGATGTATCACCCCAAACTGCTGATCGTGGACGACGTCTGGGCGAGCTTCGGTTCCACCAACCTGGACCAGCGGTCTTTGCGTTTGAACGATGAGGCCACGCTCAACGTCTATGGCAAGGAATTCGCACGAACGCAGATCGACTTGTTCAACGAAGATCTGAAGCGCTCGAGGCAGATCAGCCTTGCCGAATGGAGATCGCGTCCCATGCGCGAAAAGTTCACCGATTGGCTGGCCAGCACGCTCCACGCGCAGCTCTAGTCAGCCCATGGAGCCGAACGCAAACACCAGCCGCTGCTTGTCTCTTCGGCCGCCCGTCACCCAGATCGGCGGAGTTGCCAACCCACCCCAGGTGAGCCAGGGTCGGCCGCCACGGGGCGGCTCTTGACGCCGAAAATCGCGCTTCCAATATTTCACCTCAGCGCCGCCGGCACATGCCCAATACCTTGCTGAGCATCTGTTTGGCCTGCCGGCGATTGGCGCATCAAGCGGAGGAAGGTCATGGGCCCAAATGTCTTCGGGGAGCCCGTTGGGGGTGCTTTGATTTCTCGGCAAAGCGACAACTGTGGTCACGACCACGGCGCGGCAGAACCAGGCGCAATGAGCACTGATGTGTTCGCTGAACCTGTCCTTGTTGATGACGTGCCATTCGGCGTGAGGAAAATCCGTTGCGCGATGGACGCCATCGAATTCCTGGAGGAGTGGCCGTTCGAGAAGCGGTGCCGCCTGCACGGTTTGGCCAGCGACGCTTGCTGCGCGGCATATGATGGCCGCGGGCCGGTCGCCGCGGCCAGGAAAGTGTTCGTCAGCTGGGCGATCCAGACCGGGATTTGCGCGAGCGCGCCTTGCCTCGAGCTCGACGCCGCCGAGGCAGCGGATCAAGTCACAGGCAGTGGCACGTCCTGATGAGGAAGAACACGCCGACCCCATAGGGAAGCAACAAAAGCAGCAGGGCCAGCCAGTAACCGGGCTGTGCGATCGGCGCGAAATCTGAACGAAGCTGCTCCATTGCCCGTCCAACGCAGGGCGGCACAGCTGGTTCCTCTACTGCACATGTCGCAAGACCAAGCAGCCGCGTACCTCCTGCTGTTGACGGCTGCAGCGATCGAGGAACGCTGGCCGCCTCCCAGGAGCGGTGATGGCACCGCCAGATCCTTGGTGCTGTTGGGCCGGACTTCGATATGGATGCACCTGCCACACGCAATTCTTGCAGTCCCTTTCTGGGCAGCAGGAACAAAGGGGCTCGTTGTCCGTTCGGTTTCGCGCAGCAAGAGCAGGATCAGCTTGCAGAACGGCGAGACCGGAGTTTCTGCCGCCAGATTTCTGTTTTCCCTTGTTGTCCGCGTTGAACAAGGTGTTCCGAAGCGCCATGCATTTCCGCCAGTGTCCGTCGGCCGCTCTTGGCCTCCTGCTCTTGGCCATCGCGGTGCTGCCGTACGATCCCGCTTGGGCGCAAGCGCCCTGCCCGACCGATCACGACAAACTGCTGTCGGCCTTGAAGGCCAATGTCAAGGCGAGTGGCGGGCCGGCAAATGGCGGCTTCGAGACCAATGAATGGGCCGCGATCGTTGCCCGTGACGGTACGGTCTGCGCCGTCGCCTTCAGCGGCCCTACCGTGGACGCGCAATGGCCCGGCAGCCGGCTGGTCGCGGCGGAGAAGGCCAACACGGCCAACGGGCTCAGCCTCGCGAATATGGCCCTGTCGACCGCCAATCTTTATGCCGGGGTGCAACCAGGCGGGCCGCTGTTCGGCCTGCAGGCCACCAACCCCGTCAATCAGGCGGCGGCTTACGCCGGCGACGCCAAGACATTCGGCAGCCCCAATGACCCGCTGATCGGCAAACCCATCGGAGGCGTGGTGGTGTTCGGCGGAGGCCTGGCCCTGTACGACGGCAAGGCGATCGTCGGCGGCCTCGGGGTCAGCGGCGATTCCTCCTGCGCCGACCACAACGTCGCCTGGCGCGTCCGCGCAGCGCTCGGCCTCGACAAGGTTCCGGCAGGCGTCAATCCCAATCGCAAGGACGCCATCATCTATGACCTCGACCCAGGCGGCAAAAGCGCATCCGGCTGGGGTCATCCGCTTTGCGCCGGGCGCGAGGCCGACATAGCGGCGGAACTGGGCGCCAGCGTCGGAGGCTCGGTCCCGAAATGAAGGCAGCGCGACAGCTGACGGCGAGGTGTGCGCAGTCCGGACGCGCTCGCCTCACCCGGGCTGCGCGGCAATATGCGGGATTAAGCATTGTTGGGGCGATGATGCTGGCCTGTCTCCCAGTTCTGATGGCCGCCTCGGAGTCGCCCTCGACGCCTGCGATCTCGCCGCCGGCCTCCGCCGCCCCGCCCGACGACGGCCAATGGACGATGCCAGCCAAGAACTACGCCTCGACCCGCTATAGCGAGCTCGCGGAAATCAATGCAGGCAACGTCAAGAACCTGCAGGTCGCCTTCACCTTCTCGACCGGCGTGAACAAGGGCCAGGAAGCGGCACCGCTGGTGGTCGGCAGCACGATGTATATCGTGACGCCCTTTCCCAACATCGTCTACGCGCTCGACCTCTCCAAACCTGGCGCACCGATCAAGTGGAAATACGAACCCAATCCCGAGCCCGCGGCACAAGGGGTGGCGTGCTGCGACGTCGTCAATCGCGGCGCCGCCTTCGCCGACGGGCGCATCTTCTTCAACACGCTGGACGGCCACACGATAGCGCTCGATGCGAACTCCGGCCAGCCGATCTGGAACACCCATATCGGCAACATCAATGTCGGCGAGACCCTCACCATGGCGCCGCTGGTGGTGAAGGGCAAAGTGCTCGTCGGCAATTCGGGCGGCGAGATGGGCGTACGCGGCTGGGTCAAGGCGCTCGACGCCGGCGATGGCCATGTCGTATGGACGGCTTTCAGCACGGGTCCCGACAAGGAGGTGCTGATCGGCCCGGATTTCAAGCCGCATTACGACATGGACAAGGGCAAGGACCTTGGTGTGACGACATGGCCGCCGGAGGCCTGGAAGATCGGGGGCGGCAATATGTGGGGCTGGATCTCCTATGATCCCGATCTCAATCTGATCTTCCACGGCACCGGCAATCCAGGCCCCTGGAACCCTGACCTGCGCCCCGGCGACAACAAATGGACATCGGGCATTTTTGCCCGCGATCCCGATACCGGAGCGGCTAAATGGTTCTATCAGTGGACGCCGCACGATCTGCACGACTATGACGGCATCAATGAGCAGATCCTGCTCGACATGAACTGGCAGGGCAAGCCGCGCAAGGTGCTGGTCCGGCCGGAGCGCAACGGCTATCTCTACGTCCTTGATCGCACCACCGGCGAGGTCCTGTCCGCAAAACCCTATGGCCCCGTCAACTCCAGCAAGGGTGTGGATCTCAACACGGGCAGGCTGATGGCAAACCCGGACAAGAAGACCGGGACCGGCAAGGTCGTCCGCGACATCTGCCCGACCGCCTCGGGGCTCAAGGACTGGCAGCCTTCCGCCTTCTCGCCGAAGACGGGCCTGCTCTACATCCCGCACAACAATCTGTGCATGGACGAACAAGGCGTCGAGGTGAACTACATCGCCGGCACACCCTATGTCGGAATGAACGTGCGCATGATCCCGGGCCCCGGCGGCAATCGGGGCGCCTTCACTGCCTGGGACATTGCCGCAGAGAAACCGGCCTGGAGCCTCAAGGAAAACTTCCCGGTATGGAGCGGCGCGGTCGTAACCGCCGGCGATATCGTCTTCTACGGAACCATGGAAGGCTGGTTCAAGGCCGTCAGCGCGAAGACCGGCGAACTGCTTTGGCAGTTCAAGACCTCCTCCGGCATCATCGGCCAGCCGGTTACTTATCGCGGCCCCGACGGACACCAATATGTCGCGATCCTGTCCGGCGTCGGCGGCTGGGCCGGCGCCATCGTCTCGGGCGATCTCGACCCGCGCGATGCCACTGCTGCGCTCGGTTTCGTCAACGCGATGAAGGACTTGAAAAACGTGACAACGGCGGGAGGCACGCTCTATGTGTTCCGACTGCCTTGATGCATTCAAACCGACGGCACTGGCGAAAAGATCCTCCCTGCGGGCCCTCGTGGCCGGTCTCGTCGCGTTGGTCTGGCTGGTTCTGGCCGGCGCGGCGGATGCGCGGGAACTGCGCGCCTGCGCCGATCCCAACAACATGCCGTTCTCCGACGCCAGCGGCGAAGGCTTCGAGAACAAGATCGCCGAGATCGTTGCGGCCGACCTTGGCGCCAAGCTTACCTACACCTGGTGGGCGCAGCGCCGTGGCTTCGTTCGCAACACGCTGAAAGCGGGGCTTTGCGATCTGGTGCTCGGAACGCCGGCAAATGTCGAAATGCTGCGCACCACCTCGCCCTATTACAGATCCTCCTACGTCTTTGTCGCACGACAGGATGGGCCGGACGTAACGTCCTTTGACGATCCACGGCTGCGCGACATGCGCATCGGCGTGCAGCTTATCGGCGATGACGGCGCCAATTCGCCGCCGGTCCAGGCGCTTGGCCGTCGCGGCATTGTCGGACATCTCGTCGGCTACCCGGTCTACGGCGACTATTCCGCTCCCAACCCCGCGGCGCGCATCGTCGAAGCTGTCGCGAGCGGCGAGGTCGACGTCGCCGTGGTCTGGGGCCCGCTCGCCGGTTACTTCGCTACGAAGCAAAAGGTGCCGCTCCGGATCACGCCGGTCACACCTCGCATCGATGGACCGCAACTGCCGCTGATGTACGACATCTCGATGGGCGTTCGGCGCGAGGACGATCGACTGCGCGGCGATGTGAATAGCGCGCTCGCCAGGCACAAGGCCGAGATCGACGCGGTTCTGACGCAATATGGCGTTCCGCTTCTCGACATCGCCGGGAGCCCGGTGCGATGAGGCTGGGTTTCGCGACGCTGCTGTCCGTGACGCTCGCCTTGGCGGCATGCCAGCGCGAGGAGCGGGACACGCGCCCGCAATCTTCGCTCGGCTCCGGCGGGCAGCCCACGCCCGTGACTACGCTGGAACCTGGCGGCCAAAGGCCCTCCCCCAGCAACAACAAGGCGGCGAGCTTCGAGGCGAACGCCTTTCATCTCAGCGAGGGCAAGCGCCTGTTCGGCTGGTTCAACTGTTCGGGATGCCACGCCAATGGCGGCGGCGGCATGGGCCCGGCGCTGATGGACCAGAAATGGATCTATGGCAGCTCGATGGAAAGCATTCACGCCACCATCCGCGACGGACGTCCGAACGGGATGCCGAGCTTCCGCAACAAGATCCCCGACGATCAGATCTGGGAACTGGCGGCCTTCGTGCGTTCGCTAAGCGGCAACGCGCCCTCTTCCGCTGCGCCACAGCGAAATGACGACATGATGCCCCATCCGTCGGAAAACCGCATGCCGGATGCCGCCACGCTGGGGAAGTCGCCGTGAAAGGCCTCGCCTCGATGGCGTTTGCCGCGGCAAGCGTCCTTTCTCTCCAGGGATGCGCGGGCTGGCAATCGGCCCTCGACCCGAAAGGCCCCGCGGCGAACGAGTTGGCATGGCTGATCTGGTTCTTCATAGGGCTTTGCTCGGTAGTGTGGGTGCTGGTGATGATCGCTCTCGCCGCACCGCTGTTGATGCGGCCACCCAGGCGCACCGAGCCGCTGATGCTCGACGCCAGCGCCGACCATCGCAAATTGCGCGTTGTGGTCATCGCTGTCGGGCTGACCGCAGCGACGCTGGTCGGGCTGACCCTGCTCAGCTTCTTGGCCAACAGGACGCTTGCGGCAATCGGCTCGAAAGCTGCGCTCACCATTCGGGTGACCGGGCACCAGTGGTGGTGGGAGGTGCGCTATGAGGATGCCACGCCGAGCCGCATCCTGACGACGGCGAACGAAATCCACATCCCCGCCGGCGAGCCGGTGCGGCTTCTTCTGACCTCGACCGATGTGATCCATTCCTTCTGGATCCCAAGTCTGGCCGGCAAGCTCGACCTCGTCCCCGGTCACATGAACGTGCTGGATATCAAGGCGGACAAGCCCGGAACCTATCGCGGCCAGTGCGCCGAGTTCTGCGGCGCGCAGCATGCGAACATGGGCACCTTTATCATCGCCGAGCCGCGGGCAAAGTTCGACGCCTGGTGGAACGACCAGCTGCAGCCGGCCGCAGCCCCGACGGGCGACGAGGCGAAGGCGGGCGCGGACTTGTTTCTCAAGCGTCCCTGCGTGATGTGCCACAAGATCGGCGGCACGCCCGCGGGCGGAACGGTCGCTCCGGATCTCACCCATATTGCCAGCCGGCAAACACTTGCCGCGGGAACCTTGACGATGAGCCGCGGCAATCTCGCCGCCTGGATAGCCGATCCGCAAGGCATCAAGCCCGGCTCCCACATGCCGGTGGTCGAGCTCAATGGTGACGAGCTCAACGCGATCGTCGCCTATCTCGAGGGCCTGAAATGAGCAGCGCGGATCTGACTAGCGAACGCGACCTGCCGCCGGAACGCGAGGCGACTGCCAAGGGCGACGTCGCCCCCGAACGTGATGGGCCGCGCGACACCGGCATGGACGATGCCAGCCTTCACCGCTGGCTCGCGCGCACATGGCGGACGCCGCCCGGCATCATCGGCGCGCTGTCCAGCGTCGATCACAAGGTCGTCGCAAGGCGCTATCTGATCACGGCATTCGGGTTTCTGTGCCTGGGCGGGCTGAACGCCGTCGCCATGCGCATCCAGCTTTCGGGGCCGCAACGGGGCCTGATCGGGCCGGACCTCTACAACCAGCTGTTCACGATGCATGGCGTAACCATGATGTTCCTGTTTGCCGTGCCCATCGTGCAGGCGACCGGCATCTATCTGGTGCCGCTGATGGTCGGCAGCCGCAACATCGCCTTTCCGCGCCTGAACGCGTTCAGTTACTGGATTTATGTCTCGGGGGGCCTCTTCGCCTGGGTGTCCTTCGCCCTTGCAATGGCGCCGGATGTCGGCTGGTTCGCCTATGTGCCGCTGTCAGGTCCCGAATTCAGTCCCGGCAAGCGCGCCGACGTGTGGGCGCAGATGATCACCTATACCGAGGTCTCATCGCTGGCGGTCGCCGTCGCGACCATCGTCACCGTACTCAAGCAGCGTGCGCCAGGCATGTCGCTGGACAAGATCCCGCTCTATGTCTGGGCGTTGCTGGTGACCTCATTCGTCGTCGTCTTCGCCATGCCGGCGGTGATGATCACCTCGACCTTCCTGATCCTCGACCGGCTGGTCGGAACGCATATTTTCAATCCAGCGGAGGGCGGCGATGCCCTGCTGTTCCAGCACCTGTTCTGGTTCTTCGGTCACCCCGAGGTCTACATCATCTTCCTGCCGGCGACAGGCATGGTCTCCGCGATCATCCCCGCTTTCGCTCGACGGCCGGCATTCGGCCATCTGGGGCTGGTCCTGTCGTTGATCGCGGTCGGCTTCCTGTCGTTCGGTCTCTGGGTCCACCACATGTTCGCGACGGGATTGCCGAAGCTCGGTGCAAGCTTCTTCACGGCATCCAGCATGTTGATCGCCATTCCCAACGGCGTGCAGATCTTTTGCTGGCTAGCGACCTTGTGGGACGGCAGACCGGTGATCCGCACGCCGTTGCTCTTCGTCTTCGGTTTCTTCTTCATCTTCGTCATCGGCGGTCTCACCGGTGTCATGCTGGCCTCGGTGCCGCTCGACCTGCAGGTGCACGACACCTATTTCGTCGTAGCGCATTTCCACTATGTGCTGATCGGCGGCTCGGTTTTCCCACTGCTGGGTGCCGCCTATTTCTGGTTCCCCAAGATCACCGGCCGCATGATGAGCGAGCGCCTCGGACGCTGGCATTTCTGGCTGGCCTTCATCGGCTTCAACGCGGCCTTCTTCCCGATGCACCTTGTCGGCCTGTGGGGCATGCCGCGCAGGGTCTATACCTATCCGGCCGAGCTTGGCTGGGGGAACATCAACCTGTTCATCACCGGCGGCGCGGTGCTCTTCTTCCTGAGCTTCGTGCTGTTCACCTTCAACCTCGTGCATGGCGCCTTGAAAGGCGCGCCGGCCGGCGACAATCCCTGGGATGCCGGCACGCTGGAATGGGCCACGTCTTCGCCGCCTCCAAGCTATAATTTCGCGCGCATTCCAATCGTCACGAATGTCGAGCCGCTCTGGGCCGAACGCGAGGCCCTTCCCGTCGCCACCGGCCTTCGCGTCGATGTGCGCGAGCTCCTCATCTCGACGGTGGCGGAAGCGCATCCCGATATCCGCGAGAAATCGGCGACGCCGTCGATCTGGCCCTTGTTCGCTGCGATCGCTGTCGGCGGCACCTTTCTGTATTCGATCTTCACGCCCTGGGCGATCGTCTGGGGCACCGCGCCGATCGCGATCACCCTGATCGGCTGGTTCTGGCCGAAAGATACGCCGGAGGACGAGGAATGAAGCAGCGTCCCGCCGCCGATCTGTCGGGCCTGCCAAGCTTCGGGGTTGGTCCGCGCAGCCCGACCTGGTGGGGTACGCTCGGTTTCATGGCGTTGGAAGGAATGGGCTTTGCGCTGGCGGCCGGCGCTTATCTGTATCTGGCGACCTTGTGGCCCAACTGGCGTCTGAGCGCCCCGGAGCCCAACCATTTGCCGGGAACGATCGTGACGCTGCTTCTTGTCGTCAGCCTGGTGCCGAACCACATCCTCAACCGCTACGCCAAGCAATGCGCGATCGGGCCGGTGCGGATCGGCATGGTGGTGATGTCGCTGCTCGGCAGCGCGCCGCTCATCGTGCGCTGGTTCGAGTTTCCGGCCCTGAACATCTATTGGGACACCAACGCTTATGGCTCGATGCTCTGGGTGCTGCTCGGGCTGCACACCATCCATCTGATCACCGATGTCGGCGACACGATCGTTCTGACAGTGCTGATGTTCACGCGCCACGCCTATAGCGGCCGGCGTTTCGGCGACGTCGGCGACAACGTCTTCTACTGGGATTTCGTGGTCTTGACCTGGATCCCGATCTATCTGCTCATCTACTGGGTCCCGAGGCTAGGCTGATGCGCGCGCTGCGTTTGGGAACGTCCTGGGGTGGTCTTGTGTCGGGGCCTCTGGCCTGGGCCATCTCTACGCAGCTGAATTACGCGCTGGTGCCCTGGCAATGTAATCGCCAGGTCCCGGTCGTGCTTCCCGTCGCACTGGTGCTCGCGGTGTTTTCGCTCCTCGGCGGCGCCCTATCGTGGCAGGCAAAGCGGCAAGGCGGCGCCGCCTTCAAACCGGAGCGTACACGCAGCACCGAGCGATTCATCGCTGGTCTCGGCATGCTTTCGGCTTTGCTGTTTGCCCTCGTCATCGTCATGCAGGGCAGCGCCGCGCTCATCCTCGACGAGTGCCTGCGATGAGCTTCGACGCGTTCTTCTCGACCTCGATCTGCTACGGCGCCGGCGCGCCCGAGGCCGGGTGGACGCTTGCGCTTCCCATCACGCTTCCGCTGGCCGCGCTTGCGCTCATCTATGCGACCGGCGCCAACCGGCTGTGGCGCCGCAGCAGCCGAGGCCGACCAGAGCGGATACGACAAACCTTGCTGTTCGTCGCAGGGTGGTGCGTGCTGACGGGAGCGCTGGTCAGCCCGATCCATGCGCTCGGCGAGCGGGTCTTTGCCGCTCACATGATCGAGCACGAGCTGCTTATGGCGCTGGCGGCTCCGCTGCTGGTTGCAGCCCGCCCCGGCGCGGCCCTGGTATGGGCATTACCGGTCGCGTTTCGGCAGAGAACGGGAAGGCTCACGCATGGCAAGATGCTGCAGGCGGTCTGGGCCTTCGCCAGCCGCCCTCTCAACGCAACAATCATCCACGCGATCGCCATCTGGATCTGGCACATCCCGTTCCTGTTCGAGGCAGCCCTGCAGCGGGGCGTGCTGCACTATACCCAGCATGCGAGCTTCCTCGGCACTGCCTTGCTGTTCTGGTGGGCGCTTCTGCCCCGTTCCGGTCGGCAGCAGGCCTATGGCAGCGCTGTCATGCATCTCTTCTTCACCTCGATGCACACCGGCCTGCTCGGCGTGCTGCTGCTGCTGTCGCCCAAACTCTGGTATCCGGAAAATGCCGGTGGCGCAGCGCTGTGGGGTTTAAGCCCGATCGAGGACCAGCAGCTTGCGGGTCTGGTGATGTGGGTTCCGGCTGGCCTGATCTATGGCGGAGCCGCTTTGCTGCTCGCCGGCCTCTGGATAAGCAAGAGCGGAACCAGGGAGGCGACGCATGCGCTCCGATCTGGCTAGACTGATCGCCGGCGCCCTCGCCGCCATGATCGTAGTTGCCGTAGCCGTCGCCGCCGTGGCCCTATGGGCCGACCGGCGTGATCGTGTCCGGCACGAGTCGGATGCGGCAACCGGCGGCGTGGGCGCGCGCGCCATTCCGATCATGACCGCGAACGGCTGCTCCGGCTGCCATACGATCCCTGGCGTGCCGGGCGCGCAAGGTCAGGTCGGCCCGCGCCTCGACGCCAGCCTCGCCGGCCGGGTCATTATCGGCGGCGTGCTGGCGAACAATCCGGAGAACCTGATCCGCTGGATACGCGGCGCCAGAGAGATTAATCCGCACACCGCCATGCCATCGACGAGGATCACCGAGCAGCAGGCGCGTGATATCGCGGCCTATCTCTATGCTTTGAAATGATTGAACCCCGCCGCGTCGGAACCCGGGCTGTCACGCAACCTTCGACAGGACGCTGATATCGCATCTGGCGAGGCCATATCGCCAGCGATGGTTCGTCGCCGCGACACGGCTCTGATAAAAAAGCGTTAGCTGTTCGCCCTCGATCATGACGGTCGAGTGACCGTTTTCTCCTGGCCCGCCTGGATCAAGAACCGGACCGATCGAAACGTAGGGTCCGGTAACCTCGGCGGCGATGGCGAAAAACACGCGTTGTCGGCTTCCTCGCGCTCCCCGCGGAAGGAAGCACGTGGCGTTGAGAAGCACGCGGCCATCGGGGAGCTCGACCAGTTGGGCGCCTTCGATCCCCCACTCGTAGTCGGGATCATCGCGCGTATTGTGGTGTGGGATCTCACTATGGTCGAGGATCCTGCCCAGCCGCTTCCAAGGTCCGAACCACGAGTCCGACTGGCTGCGCGCCAGGTAGACATCGGGTTGCGGCACACGACTGAATTTCGGCATGCCGGAATAGACGATGTAGCGCTTGCCGCCGATGATCGCCGGATGCGGATCATAGATCCCATCTTCGTCCGTGCCAGGGATCGACAGGATTGCCGGGTTGAGCACCACCCAGTTGAAGCCATCATTCGACACCGCGTGCTCACAGCGGCCGCCGGACTTCATGAACTCGGTCTGGATGAACATGTGGAAGACGCCGAGCTCGTAGACAACACCGGGCGCGGCAACGCCCGATCCTGTGACAGGAAGCTCGATGGGCTCGTGCTCCGTCCAGGGACCATGCAGCTCCGGCGCGGTTGCGTGAAGTATCTTCCAGCTCTCGGTTGTTACCGTGCCGCTCGAGCCGAAGACGTGCCAAAGCCTGCCGTCAAAGACGGGGCATGGATCCTTGAGATCATCCACCGCCTGCGGATGGAAGAGCGGGAACACATTCGTCTCGAACTCGATCTTCATCACTTGCCCCAGCAATTGCCGGCCGTTTGAGGCTCGTTTGGCTCCGGTCCAGGCGAATCGTTGGAGCCGTCGAACAGCTTAGCTGCCCATGCTACCGAAATACGGCCACCGAGTGACCGTCCCCAGGAACCTGCGTGCGAATCTTGGCTCCACCTCCCAAAGGGGCAGCAGCACCGCGGCGTGATCCTTCGCCGCTTTAACGGTTCGCGGCTGGAACAAGTTATTCGACGGAAAGTTAGACGGAAAGGTGGATCTCGTCTCCGCTGCCTGCGATTAACAAATGTTAATCGCAATATAATCTCGGCTGCCACTAGGGAAAATTTGTATGGACGCGGCAATAAGAATACCAACTCGCAGAAAAGCCACGAAGACGCAAGACTTGCTGATATGCTTCTCTCATTTACGATGGAATTTTGTCTATCAGCGTCCACAACATATTCTTACCTTGGCCGCGAAGGAACATGAGATTATCTATTTCGAGGAACCTGTTTTCGAGGAGCGCTCGCATCCCTCGATGCGTTTCTCAGAGGTGGCGCCGGCAATTCGGGTCGCGACTCCTCTGCTTCCAACTGGCACAAGCCCGGCCAGAGCTGATGCCGTGCAGCGCAAATATCTCGACCGGATCATCGCTACGACGCCGCACACTAACCTGACCGCCTGGTACTACACGCCCATGGCCCTACGCTTCAGCGCGCACATCAATTGCGATGTCTGCGTCTATGACTGCATGGACGAACTTTCGGCGTTCAAGAATGCGCCAACCGAGCTGGCCATGATGGAGCGAGCGCTCTTCGGGCGCGCCGACGTGGTCTTCACCGGCGGCTTGAGCCTCTTTGAAGCGAAGCGCTGCCAGCACCGTGCCATCTATCCGTTTCCGAGCAGCATCGACGTCAGCCACTTCCACAAGGCAAGGACACCCGGCAAGGACCCTGCCGATCAATTCGGCATTCCTCATCCACGGGTGGGCTTCGTCGGCGTCATCGACGAGCGCCTCGACATCGATCTCGTGGCCCAGGCCTCCAAGGCGATGCCAGACGTGCATTTCGTCATGCTCGGTCCGGTGGTCAAGATCGACCCGAGCAGCCTGCCGACAGCGGACAATCTGCATTGGCTCGGCGGGAAAGGCTATGCCGACCTTCCAGATTATCTGCGCCACTGGGACGCCGGCTGGATGCCGTTCGCGCTCAACGAGGCCACTCGCTTCATCAGCCCGACAAAAACGCCTGAGTTCCTCGCCGCTGGCCTGCCGGTGGTCTCAACAGCAATCGTCGATGTTGTGCGAACCTACGGCGCAGCCGGGCTCGTCGACATAGTGGACGCCGAGGACGTCGACACCAAGCTGCGATCCGTCCTTACCCAATCGCGCGAGGCGCGGCTTCAGCAGGTCGATGCCTATCTCGCGGACATGTCCTGGAAGCGCACATGGAATGGCATGGCCGCTCACATCAGGAACGCCAGTGCTCGGAAAAAGGTCGTCCCGTTCCGCAGGAGCGCCTGACCATGTTCGACTGGCTGATCGTCGGCGCCGGCTTCGCCGGCAGCGTTCTCGCCGAACGGATTGCCTCGCAGCGGGGAGAAAGCGTTCTCCTCATCGATCGCCGCAATCACATCGGTGGCAACGCCTATGACTGCTACGACGAAGCAGGCATCCTCATCCACCGCTACGGGCCGCACATATTCCATACAAATGCGCGGTCCATCGTGGATTATCTGTCACACTTCACGACATGGCGGCCGTATGAACATCGTGTGCTGGCGGCGGTCGACGGAATGCTTCTCCCGATCCCCATCAATCTCGATACGATCAACCGCCTCTATGGTCTCGATTTGGATCCGGTGGAACTGGAAGACTTCTTCGCGTCTCGCCGCGAGACCATCGAGGAAGTCCACACGGCCGAGGACGTCGTGGTCAGCACTGTCGGACGGGAACTCTATGAGAAATTCTTCCGCGGCTACACCAGGAAGCAATGGGGCGTAGACCCCTCCCAGCTCAGCAAATCGGTAACCGCCCGGGTTCCGACCAGGACCAACCGCGACGACCGCTACTTCGGCGACAGCTTCCAGCACATGCCCGCGAACGGGTACACGCGCATGTTCGAGCGCATGCTCAACCATCCCAATATCAAGATCATGCTGCAGACCGATTATCGTGAGGTCCGGGACCGGATTCCGTTCCGCAAGCTGATCTACACCGGCCCTGTCGACGAATTCTTCGACTGGAGACTTGGCCGCCTGCCGTATCGCTCACTGCGTTTCGAGCACGTGACCGTCGAATGCGAACAGTTCCAGCCGGTCGCTGTGGTCAACTATCCGCAAACGGAGGACTTCACCCGGATCACCGAGTACAAGCATCTGACCGGCCAGAAGAACGCCCGGACAAGCCTCACCTATGAATACCCGACCGACATTGGCGATCCGTATTACCCGGTGCCCCGGCCGGAAAACGAAGCGCTCTACAAGCAATATGAAGCCTTGTCCGCCAGTCGCCCGGATGTCTGGTTTGTCGGACGCCTTGCGACGTACCGCTATTACAATATGGACCAGGTCGTGGGTCAGGCTCTGGCTACTTTCGCCCGCATTCAGAAGACGGTCCCAATTGGAGGCGCCTTGCAGCCGGCAATGGCTGTGCCGGGCTAAAGCCGCTTGCTACTCCGGCATGCAAGGCTGCGTGGATCGAGAAAGCTTCTCAAACAGCCTCTGCTGCCTCGCCAGTTCATCGGCCATCGGCTGACGGGTGCGACGCGATCCATCCGCATGGATGACGGAGAAAAGGCCAACTTCGGCGTGGCGTGAATTGTCCCATCCCGGGTAAGCCGTGATCGGATAAAGGCAGATTCCCTCCACCGGCGCGCCTTGGCTCACGGCGTCCCGCACCTCGTCGCACACATAGTGAAGCCATGCCGGGCCCCCCGATCCCTCCGCACCGGTCTCCGCAATGTACATCGGCTGTCGGTAGCGCTGGGCGACCTCGACGAGCATTTCCGACAGAGCCCGGTATTCGTGATGCCCCATCGGGATTGTTGGCCCGTGCAGGTACCACTGATTGTGCGGATAGAAATTCAGACCGATGACATCGATGAGATCTTCGCTGCCCCCAAGCTGCGGCTCGACGCGCCCCATCAGCATGTCGTACGCTTCGAACTGTCCCTGTCGGACTTTTTCAGCCGCCCGCATCTCCGCGCGGCTTCGATCGCGCGGCGCGATGTGAATAAGCGGCTCGGCCCAGATGAACCGGCATTCTGGATCCGCTTGGCGCATGGCTCGTATGCCTTGCACGGCAGCCTTGACGAGGTGGCGTTTGAACCAACCCCTTCGCCTTGGGCCGGCCGGTGAAAAATAGCCCACTTCGACTGCCCAGGCGAAGAACGATATCTCGTTGATCGGGCAGACGAGCGCAGGCTTCCCGCTGACGGCCCGATGCAACCGGACAGCTTCCGCTGCGAAATCGGCATAGCGCTCGATCAGCTCCGTCCCGCCCTGGTCAAGATAATCGGGGGTTCCGTAGTGAAAGACATCCCAGATGACCTGAACGCCGGCGAGATTTGCCGCTTCGATCATCGGCGCCCAACTCGACCAATCGTACACGCCCGGCGCCTTCTCGATCAGGTGCCAGCGTAGCCCGTCACGAACAGTTCTGAGGCCAAGGTTCGCGCAGCCGCGATAGTCGCGTTCTGCGTGAGAATCATGGCCAGTCGCCCGCACGAGATCGAGACGCACGCCATCCTTTCGCCGGTGCGAGGAGCATTCGAAACCGCCCATGAAAAAACTGTCGAATGTGACCGCGCTGGCAGCCGGATTCACGTTTGGGCTAACGGCTTGCGGCACATTCCTACTCCTTGCATTGGCCGGCACGGTCGACCAACGGCCGAAACCCTCTTTGGGTTGGGCAAATTCTTCGTTCTTGCCGCGTGCTGAACGGCGTTCAGCCCAGCGTGATCTCCTGATCGTTCACAACCTCGGCCAGCCGACTGAGGAAACTCACGAGGCCGACTTCCGGATCGTCGTTGTCGCCTGTGAGCACGGAGATACCCCAACGCCCCAGCACGGCTTCTTCGACAGGGTCCCGGCTCGCCATGAAAATGAATGACGGCGGCCGATCCGCCTCGTAGCCCGATCGATTCCATGTCTGCCAAAGCCGATGCAACAGCAGCCGGATGTTCAGGTCCGACAAGCTATAGCCGACGAACAGAACCGTGCTGCCGAGCGCATCGGAACGAAATCGCACATCGAGCGGCGAATCGAAGGATAGCCGATCGAGATAGTCCGTTTCCGTAAGGACCAGCGAGGAATCGTCATCGAAGTCGCCGTGGAATTTCACGATGCACGCGACGTCCCGGCGAGCCTTCGAGACATCCCGAGCATTGGCCACCTTCACGTATGCGCGGCCGTGTATCTCAAAGGCGACTTCGAGGTTCCGGTCATAGTTGGTGGTGTAGATCACCGGAAAATCCAGCGCGACGATCAGACGATGCAGTTCGGACTCCCGAATCTTCTCCCTCGTCACGGTCCAGTGCCTGTCCATCCAACTGCGCAACGGCCCGATGCTGCCATGCTTGATCCGGTAATACTCGGCCAGGGTTTGGAAGCGATCACGCGGTCTCGCCCCATCCAGGCCGAGTTCGCTCGCCATGCGTTCAATCAGCTTCTCCCAGGAAGGCAGCCCCACGCTCATCGAAACACCAGCTCCGACAAAGAGCACCGCATTGCGCTCTCGGATCGCTTTTGCGAGTGGAATAATCGGGTCCTCGTTCATTGCCGAAGCTGAGCGGGCTGCCGCGGGCGGCGCATGACGCATAACTTCCGAACCCGAAGGTGGATGAAGTGTTCCCCGCTCAGCCGCGAAAATCTAGAAGACCGCCGATACTCCCGGTCGGTCTCGGCAAGGTCTCGGAGCTGCCATCGAGCAAGGCAAAGCAGAGACGGACGGGCTGGCTTCGGTCCCTCTCAGCATCGGCGGATCGCGAGCGCGACATCGGTCGCGAACGGTGGCACCTCCAGCTTCAACCTACCGTCCGCTTGCGCCCGCCATTCCGCCGCTTGCGTGCCGGCCGCAGTATCCCAGCCGACTATGCGGTAGCTACCCGGAGCCAGCCCAGGCAGGTCGATCATGACGGGCTCGGTTTGCACGTCGGCCTGCAGCATGCCGTTGGGCCCGATCGTTTCGCGGTGCACCAACCAGGCCACCGCCTGGGCATCGTCGCCGCAGGCTACCGCCGCGACATCGGGGCGGGAAACCCGCACCCGGCCGCAGAGATGGACACGTCGGAACCGACTCCAGTCGATCAGCGGCAGGAAACCCGCCAGCGAGCGCTGCGCCCGCCGCATGCCGGGTGTGAGCACATGCGGCGTGCGGTTCGGCCAGCGCATGCCGCCACCGGCACCGCCGGCAGCCAGGTGCGCCCATTGCATATGGCGGAAATATTCGTCGTCGAACGGCTCCGGCAGCGTGATCTTCTTGTCCTTGAAGGTATGGATCGGGCCATGTTCGCTGTCGAGGAACGGCCGGCCATCGCGAGTTTCGGCCAGGGCCTCGCCGACGATCCGCCCCAGGCCGAGCGCCGGGGCCACTGTGTCGCGGGGATGATCGATCGTGCCTTCCTCGTAGATGTGGAGGGAGGCGAAGTCGAGATCCGGATGCCGGAAGATAGGTTCGCGGAGCGGCATGTGCGCCCGCCAGCGAAGCTCCGGTCCGAAGAGCGAAACCGTTTGCGGGTGGGAGCGGCCGTAGAGCGAAATCTCCAGCCGGCGAACAAAAGCACCGAGATCGTGGATGAAGTCGCCGAAATAGTCGGCGCTGCCTTCGGCCTGCTCGGGATGGATCTCGTTCCAGAGGTCCCAAGCGAAGAGCGCGCCGCTGCCGCCCCATCTGCGCACCGCGAATTCCAGCCTTGCCTTGATGGCGCGGCGCGTGGCCGTGCAGACCAGAAAGCGCGAGGGCTGATCCAGCACGCCGCCGTTCCTCTGATTATAGGGGTGATGACGCCAGTGCCGCCACTGCCAAAATGTATCGAACGGGGTGAGCAGTATTCTCAAACCGTGCTTTTCACAGAGACGAAAAAGATCGTCCCACAGCCGCACGATAGCAGGAACGAAGCGACCGAGCGGCCGCTCGAAGTAGCGGTGGCGGACCTGAGCATATTCCAGCATCAGCCTGAGGCAGGTGACGCCGCTTTGCTTAAGCCAGCGGAGGTGAGCCTCCACGCCGGCTATGTCCTTGCGCCGGAACAGCCCATTTAGCTCAGGCCAGCTTATAGCGTCATTCTGCCCGATCGGCATCCACGGCTCGCCGTCCTCAGTGGCGAAATATGAGCCGGCCACTGTGATCCACTGCAGACCCGCGGACCGCACAGCGAGTAAGCGCTCCGCGTCACTGGTCGTGCTGTCCGTTAATCCCGTGTTGTCCAAGTGGCTTTCCGGTATTCCCCAAGGCACTCCAAACTGTCTCAGGGGAAAAATGTTCACCGGCGCCGGCGCAAAAATCGCAGCCCGCCCGGGCCTCATCGCCGAGAGAATGGCCCGTTATTAAAGAATGGCCAGCTGATCTGCTCCAGCTTCGTTCGACTGAAAACCCTAGCTAGGATCCGCTCGCCGCCATCCCGGCCGTAGGGGCCTGGGCAGGCCACCGAAAGCCAACCAGGTCAAGTCATAGCGACGAGTAGAGATTCGCCAGCGGGATCTCGCCAACCAGGAAGGCCGGCTTCAGGCGATCCTCTGCTGAAGCTGCGGCATGTCTTCGCTCTTCCGCAGACCCGTTGCGACGACCGACACCCGAAACTTTCCGGCCAACGCCTGGTCGAAGATGGCGCCGACGATAATGTCGGCGTCGGCGTCGACCTCTTCCCGTATCCGTGTCGCGGCTTCGTCGACCTCGAAGAGCGTCATGTCCGTGCCGCCGCAGATCGATACCAGCAGGCCTCTGGCGCCCGTCATGGAAGCCTCATCGAGCAGCGGGTTGGCGATTGCTGCCTCGGCCGCCGTCCTTGCGCGGCCCTCCCCCGAGGCTTCACCGGTTCCCATCATCGCCCGGCCCATGTCCCGCATCACCGACTTCACGTCGGCAAAATCGAGATTGATCAGGCCTTCCTTCACGATGAGATCCGTGATGCAGCCGACACCGGCGTAGAGAACACGGTCCGCCATAGCGAAGGCATCGGCAAATGTCGTCCTGGCGTCGGCGACCCTGAAAAGGTTCTGGTTGGGGATAACGATCACGGTGTCGGCGCTTTCGCGAAGGCGTTCTATGCCCTCTTCGGCTGCCTGGGACCTGCGGTTGCCCTCGAACGTGAAAGGCTTGGTAACGACGGCCACCGTCAAAATGCCGGCATCGCGCGCCGCACGCGCAATGACGGGCGCGGCGCCAGTCCCGGTGCCGCCGCCCATGCCCGCCGTGATAAAGCACATGTGCGTTCCCGCGAGATGATCCATGATCTCGTCGATGGATTCCTCGGCGGCCGCGCTGCCGACGTGGGGGAGAGATCCGGCGCCCAAGCCCTCGGTCACATGCGCACCCAACTGGATCAGCCGCGGCGACTTCGACATGGTGAGCGCCTGGGCGTCGGTATTGGCGACGACGAACTCGACCCCCTGCAGGCCTTCAGCGATCATGTTGTTGACGGCGTTTCCGCCAGCGCCGCCGACCCCGACAACGGTGATCTTAGGTCTCATCTCCAGGATTTCCGGCTTGGCAGTCATTGTGATCTCTCTACGGGACGCAGTGGCTGCGCCAGAGCAACTAGCAAACGAATCAGATGGTCCCGCCAAGATCAGGGAATCAGAGGACAGGCCTCGCCGCAAGGTCAAGCTGAGGGCGTCAAATCGCAAGTTTGCTTCAGGAGCGCCATGGTTCCCGAGCGCAACCCTGCGTGAACCGGTGCCGGTGCGGGGGGCGACGAAAGACAAATGGTTCAGTCGAAGCAGCCCGCGTCCTCTTCCCTGAGATACGTCCGGGCCGCTTCGGACCTTCGCGCGGCCAGCTGCCCTGAGGACCGCGATCCGTCGCAAGCAGAGCCGGAGACGTCCTGCTCACGAGGTTGATAAATCCCGCCGGTTCTCTAAGTTCGCCTTGGGGCACCTTGACTTCGCGCTGGTCCGGCAAATGATCGGACTTAGGCGCAAGAACGGTAATTCGTCGATGACAAGCGCGGTGTCGGGCACCTTGGCGGCCCTTTTGTGCTTTCTGGCCCTGACCGCTGCTGCTCCACGTGCGTTCGCCCAGCAACCGACCGTGCAGCCGGCCGGAGCGATCAAGCCGGACGAGAAGATAACCGAAATCAAGATAGGCTATTTACGGGCCTACGCGCCGCGCCTGACGCTTTCCCTGCTGGACGCCCCGCCGCGTGACGAAGGTGTCGCCGGCGCCAATGTCGCCATTGGCGACAACAACACCATGGGCAAGTTCATCAAGCAGAAATTCAGCCTCGATGTCACCGAGATAAAACCGGAAGCCGACGCGGTTCAGGCATTCAACGCGTTGATTGCCAAAGGCGAACGCTATGTCCTCGCGGACCTCTCGGCCAAGCAGCTGCTGTCGATCGCCGACATCGCCCGCGACAAGGGCGTGCTGATCTTCAACGTGGGCGCCACCGACGACAGACTGCGCGAGGAGGACTGCCGCATAAACGTCTTCCACATCGCGCCGACGCGAAGCATGCTCGCCGACGCTCTGGCGCAGTATCTGATGGTGAAGAAATGGCCGAACTGGGTGCTGCTCTACGGCTCGCATGACGAGGACCGCCTCTATGCCGACGCGTTGCGCCGCTCGGCAGCCCGCTTCGGCGGGCAGATCGTCGCGGAGAAGGAATTCAAGGATACCGGGACGGCGCGCCGCACTGACACCGGAGCCACGCAGATACAGCAACAGATTTCGGTATTCACGCAGGACCTGCCGGAGCATGACGTGCTGCTTGTGGCCGATGAAAGCGAGGTGTTCGGGAGCTACGTGCCCTACCGCAGCTGGACGCCGCGGCTCGTCGCAGGCACGGCCGGTCTTGTGGCATCGTCGTGGCATCCCGCGAGTGAACAGTGGGGCGGCATTCAAATGCAAAATCGCTTCCTGAAGACAGCAGGCCGGCGAATGATGTCCAAGGACATGTCGGCCTGGACGGCCGTGCGGGCCGTCGGCGAAGCCACTACGCGCACCAATGGCGACGATCCGAAAAAGATCAGCGATTACATCCGCTCGGACGACTTCTCGGTCGCCGCCTTCAAGGGACAGAAGCTGACCTTCCGCAAATGGAACCTCCAGCTTCGCCAGCCGATCCTGCTTGGCGATGCCACATCGGTCGTCTCGACATCTCCCCAGGAGGGCTATCTCCACCAGGTCTCCGAGCTCGACACCCTCGGCATCGATCAGCCGGAAACGAAATGCGTTCTCAAGTAGCGCCGATCGGGAGGAATTCGTGCAGAGCCGAGCTTGCATACTCGCCATTCTCGCAACCGGCGTCATGGCCGACCCGGCATCGGCCTACACGGCCTACGTCTCAAACGAGAAGGACAATACGATCACCGTCGTCGACACGGCGACGATGCAGGTGGTCAAGACCGTCGACGTCGGCCAGAGACCGCGCGGCATCACCATCTCGCACGACGGCAAGTTCATCTATTTGTGCGCCAGCGACGACAATACGATCCAAATCATCGATACCAGGACGCTGCAGGTCGTCGGCACGCTGCCCTCCGGCGACGATCCCGAATTGTTCGTGCTTCCGCCCGACGGCAAGACGCTCTATGTCGCCAACGAAAACGACAATCTGGTCACCGCGATCGACCTCGACAGCAAGCAAGTCACGTCCGAGATCCCGGTCGGCGTGGAACCCGAAGGCATGGCCGTCAGCCCCGACGGCAAGACCCTGGTCAACACCTCGGAGACCACCAGCATGGCGCATTTCATCGACACCGAGAGCCATGAGGTAACCGACAACGTGCTGGTCGACACGCGCCCGCGCTTCGCCGCGTTCAAGCCCGACGGCTCGCAGGTCTGGGTCAGTGCCGAGATCGGCGGCACCGTCAGCGTCATCGACAACGCCAAGCGCCAGGTCGTGAAGAGGATCAATTTCGCGATTCCCGGACTGCGGGCCGAAACCATCCAGCCGGTCGGCATCGCCATCAGCGCCGGCGGGAAGAAGGCTTATGTCGCGCTCGGCCCGGCGAACCACGTCGCAGTGATCAACACCGAAACCTACGAGGTGGAAAAATACATCCTCGTCGGACAGCGCGTCTGGCATCTGGACTTCACCCCCGATCAGAAGACACTGATTACAACGAACGGCAATTCCAACGACATCACTTTCATCGATACGGCGACCGAGGAGCCGGTTCAGTCGGTCACCGTGGGTCAGCAGCCGTGGGGGGTGGTCATATCGCCCAAATAGAAAAGCAGCCGGAAGATTAGGCCATGAAGCCGGGCCAAAGACGTCGAGCGCGCTAGATAAGCACCCTCAAGGAGCATCCATGCAGCATGCGAGGACGGCGAAAACGGGGAACGGAGCGGCGGCACTCGATGTCGCCGGCGTCAGCCATTCCTATGGCCCGAAGCGGGCGCTCAACGACGTCTCGTTCTCGATCGCGCCGGCGACTTTCACCGCCCTTCTCGGTCTCAACGGCGCCGGCAAGACGACCCTGTTCTCGCTGATCAGTCACCTCTACGACACGCGCCAAGGATCGATCCGCGTCTTCGGCCATGACGTCAGCCGTGCGTCCGGCGAGGCGCTCAGGCGGGTCGGCATCGTGTTCCAGGCACGCACGCTCGACCTCGACCTGAGCGTATACCAGAACCTCTCCTATCACGCCTCGCTGCACGGCATCGGACGGCACGAAGCCCGACAGCGCATTGCAGCGCTGATCGAGAGAGTCGACATGCAAGGCCGTGAGCATGACAAGGCTCGCAGCCTTTCCGGCGGCCAGATGCGGCGCATCGAGATCGCCCGGGCGCTGCTCCATCGCCCGTCCCTGCTGCTGCTCGACGAGGCGACGGTGGGTCTCGACATCCAGTCGCGCGCGGGCATTCTCGCCACCATCCGCAAGCTGGTCGAAACCGAGGGCATCGGCGTGCTTTGGGCCACCCACCTGATCGACGAGGTTGAAGACGGCGACCATGTCGTCGTGCTGCGGCAAGGTGACCTGGTCGCCAAAGGCAAAGTGGCCGACGTGGTCCAAGCGAGTGGCGCCGCGTCGATCCGCGACGCCTTTTCCAAACTCAGCCGCGGCGAAGCAGCCGGCCAGGCGGAGATCTCGCCATGAGCACTCCCGCAATGCCGGAAAAGGTCGCACCCGTCACGCCGGTGAAGTTCGGCGCGTTCGGCTTTCGTCACTACCTCATCTGCCTCAAAGGCGTCGTCGTGCGGGAAGGGCTGCGCTTCCTGCACCAGCGCGAGCGCTTCATCTCGTCGCTGGTGCGACCGCTCGTCTGGCTGTTCATTTTTGCCGCCGGGTTCCGGCAGGTGCTCGGTGTCTCGATCATCCCGCCCTACAAGACCTACGTGCTCTACGAGGTCTACATCACGCCGGGCTTGTGCGGCATGATCCTGCTGTTCTCGGGCATGCAGTCTTCGCTGTCGATGGTCTATGACCGTGAGATGGGCAATATGCGCATCCTGCTGGTCAGCCCATTTCCCCGCTGGTATCTGCTGGTGTCGAAGATGCTCGCCGGCGTTTCCGTTTCGATCGCGCAGGTTTATGCCTTTCTGATCGTTGCCTGGTTCTGGGGCGTCAAGGCGCCGCCGCTCGGTTACCTATGCGTGCTGCCGGCCCTGTTCCTGTCGGGGATGATGCTTTGCGCGCTCGGCATGCTTTTGTCCTCGATGATCAAGCAGCTCGAGAACTTCGCCGGGATCATGAACTTCGTCATCTTTCCCGGCTATTTCGCGTCGCCGGCGCTCTACCCATTATGGCGCATCCAGGAAGCGAGCCCGCTGCTTTACAAGCTCTGCCTCGCCAACCCCTTTACTTATGCCGTCGAGCTGATCCGCTTCGCCTTCTACGGGCAGGTCGATTGGGTGTCGCTGGGCGTCGTCGCCGGCTGCACGCTGCTGTTTCTCGGGGGCGCCATCATCGCTTATGACCCTTCGCGCGGCCTGATAACACGCAAGCAAGGCACGGGAGGAAACGGTTGATGGAACGGATGAGCCTGGTTCGCAGTGGTTGCGGCTGTCATGCTCATGCCCCACGGCGCCATGGCCGCGAAGTCGCCGGGGTGAGCTTGATCGAACGGGAGAGAGACGAAGCTAAGGAACTGATCCCTGAGCTAGGCAGTTGTGTTTTGTTCCTGTGTTTTTTGGCTGTTTGAGAACCCAGCGTTTCATTTGTCCGTTTGTGAGGTGATGGATGAGCCATCGCATTGCCCGCAGTGGCGCCAATGAGGACCGGTCCCTTCGGGCTGGCTAAAGAGGAGAATGCAATGAAGAAGAAGAGCTGGAAGAAACCGACGATGTGCCAGGTTGCCGCGGGCTTCGAGATTTCGCGGTATCTGCCTGCTGAAACGCCTCCCAGGAAGTAGGCCGCAGAGCTGCGTGGCCCTGGCTGCGGGGGCATGCATCCCCTTGCCGCTTGAGGTCGTCGAGACGGGGGCTGCCGCGGGAAGCGCGGGCGCGAAGCCGTTTGCCACCGAGAATTTGGCGTCGGTCAAATGGGCCGCAGAGCAGGCATCGCAATGCGCGTGAAGATCATAGGATCGGCGGCGGGAGGCGGCTTTCCGCAATGGAACTGCAACTATCGCCTGAGCCGCTCGGCTCGGAGCGGCATGGCCGGCGTGCATTCGCGGACCCAGTCGTCCATTGCCGTATCGGCTGACGGGACAGGCTGGGTTCTGTTCAACGCGTCGCCCGACATTGGCCGGCAGATTGCACAAACGCCCGAACTGCAGCCCGCGGCCGATGCGCCGCTGCGCTCGACGCCCATCCGCGCGGTCGTGCTGACGAATGGCGACGTCGACCATGTCGCCGGCCTGCTCAGCCTGCGGGAGCGGCAGCCCTTCGCAATCTATGCAACGGCACAGGTGCTGGCGACGCTGGCGGCGAATTCGATCTTCAACGTTCTCGATCCGGCGATCGTGCCGCGCCGCCTTCTGGCGCCAACGGAGGAACTGGCGATCTGCAACGCGGACGGCCAGCAGACCGGCGTGGTCGTCGACGCCTTTCCCGTGCCCGGCAAGATCGCGCTATATCTCGAGCAAAGATGCGATCCAAGTGCCGATTTCAGCTCCGACACGGGCGACACGATCGGCGTGCATATCAGCGGGGCTGGAAGTCGCGCCGCTGTCTTCTACATTCCCGGCTGCGCGGGCATAGATGCCGCCCTGCGCACGCGTCTGGCGGACGCCGCCTGCCTTCTGTTCGACGGCACAGTCTATACAGACGACGAGATGATCCTCGCCGGCGTCGGCCAGAAGACCGGTGCGCGCATGGGGCACATCGCAATGTCTGGAGAAGCGGGTTCGATCGCCGCCTTGGTCGATGTGAGGATCGGCCGCCGCGTCTTCGTCCACATCAACAATACCAATCCTGTTCTCGACGAGAGTTCCGCCGAACACGCGGCGGTCAGAGCGGCTGGCTGGGAGATCGGGAGCGACGGAATGGAGATCGAACTTTGAGCGACTTCCACGACGCGGCGCGACATGGTCTGTCCAAGAGCGAGCTCGAGGCCGTGCTGCGGCAGGTCGGCGCCGAGCGTTATCACAACCGCCATCCCTTTCATCACAGGATGACCAGTGGCGTGCTGACGAAGGCCGAAATGCAGGCCTGGGCACTCAACCGCTACTGCTACCAGGCCGTCATTCCGCGCAAGGACGCCGTGATCCTGGCACATGCCGAGGATCCGGCGTTTCGCGCCGCCTGGCGCAAACGCATCGAGGATCACGACGGCGAGGACGGCTGGAGCGGCGGCATCGCGCGCTGGCTGCATCTGGCGACCTCGCTCGGGCTCGATGCCGAAGCCGTCAAGAGCGAAAGGCTGGCGCTGCCGGCGACCCGCTTCGCCGTCGGCGCCTATCTTTCCTTCTGCACGAACCGCACGCTGCTCGAGGCGGTGGCATCGTCGCTGACCGAGATGTTCTCGCCGATCATCATCGGCGAGCGAGTGCCGGCGATGCTGGCCAAATACGACTACATCACCGAGGACACGCTGGCCTATTTCAGCCGGCGGCCGGAACAGGCAACGCGCGACGCCGACTTCGCCCTCGCCTATGTGCTGGGCCACGCCGACACGGCCGAGCGCCAGCAGCAGGCGATCGATGCGCTGGTGTTCAAATGCGATATATTGTGGGCCATGCTCGATGCGCTTCAACATGCCTATGGCGCGCCGGGAAACGTCCCTCCGGGCGCCTTCCAGCCGGAGGCAACCCGATGATGGCGCTGCGCGAGAGAGCCATCGTCTCCTTGCAATCGATGCCATCGCTGCCGAGGCACGTGCGTATACAATACGATCCCGTGCGGCAGGCCTTCGCCGTGCTTTCGCCGGAGAGGGTATTCTGGCCGAACGATATCAGTCTCGACATATTGCGCCGCTGCGACGGGCGGTCCACCGTCGGCTACATCATCGCTGGTCTTGCGGCCGATTACGATGCTGAACAGAAGGCCGTAGCGGCCGATGTCATCGCCTTCCTCCAGGAATGGTCGGACAAGCTGCTGGTGAAGCTATGAGCGAGCCGCTTCTGCCTCCGATCGGCATGCTGGCGGAACTGACGCATCGCTGCCCGCTGCAGTGCCCTTATTGCTCCAATCCGCTCGAATTGCTCAAGGCCAATCGTGAGCTCGACACCCAGACCTGGCTCGATCTTTTCTCGCAGGCCGCCGATCTCGGCGTTCTGCAGGTGCATCTGTCTGGCGGCGAGCCGACGCTGCGCCGCGATCTCGAGCAATTGATCGCCGGGCTTTCGGCGCGCGGTGTCTACACCAACCTCATCACCGCCGGCATCAACATTGCCGAGGGCCGGATCGCGGCCTTTGCCGAAGCCGGGCTCGACCACCTGCAGCTGAGCTTCCAGGGCGCCCGCCCGGCGACGACCGACCGTATCGGCAAACACAGCGGCAGCCACGAAAAGAAGCTGGAGACGGCACGCCGCGCCCGCGCGGCCGGGTTGCCGCTCACCATCAATGCGCCGATCCATCGCCACAACATCGAGGAAGTGCCGGAATTCATCGACCTGGCTCTTTCGCTGGACGCCGAGCGGCTCGAGATCGCCAATGTGCAGTATGCCGGCTGGGCGCTGGCCAATCGCAATACGCTGATGCCCGAACGCGCCGCGGTCGAACGGCAGGCGGAGATCGTCGCGGCGGCGCAAGCACGGCTTGCCGGCGTCATCAACATCGATTTCGTCCCGCCGGACTATTTCGCCGTCTATCCCAAGCCGTGCATGGGCGGCTGGGCGCGCGACGCCTTCATGGTGACGCCCGACGGCACGGTGCTGCCATGCCATGCCGCGCAGACCATTCCTGCGCTCCGCTTCGAGCGTTTCGGAGAGCGCTCGCTGGCCGAGATCTGGGCCGATTCACCGGCATTCAATGCCTTTCGCGGTACCGAATGGATGCTGGAGCCGTGCCGAAGCTGCGAGCGGCGCGAGATCGATTGGGGCGGCTGCAGATGTCAAGCGATGGCGATTGCCGGCGATGCCGCCGCAACGGATCCGGTCTGCATCAAATCGCCGATCCATGCCCGGGTGGGCATGCTCACCGATGAAACGCGGCGCGCCGCGGCAGACAGTGCGGCGGGCGAACCCTTCATTTACCGTCGGATAGGAGCTGTGGCGGAGCTCGCCTGACCGTCTTCCCCTAAGTGGTCCCCAATAGGATAGAACCGGAATTCGGCATGGCGGGATTTGTGCGAAAGCGCGTCGCCTGAATCCGTTCCAGCGCGACGCGCTTTAGAGAGGGTCGAGGCGCAGTTTGTCCCGGGCGATCTTCCAGGCGGATTCGACGTGGCGCCGTGCCGCGGCTTCCGCCTCCTGCGGCTTACGCGCCCGGATCGCATCCATAATCGCGTTCATCTCGGCGATCGCCGGCTCGCGACGGTTTGCCGAGGCGATCGTCATCGAACGCAGCTGGTTGATGCGCACATTCAACCCGCTGACGATCTCCCAGGCGACACGCTTGTCCGCAGCCTCGAAAAGCGCTTCGTAGAACTTCGTCGTCGCGCGCATCACCGCCGGCGGCTTGCCCGAGGCCCAGGCCTCGAAGAGCTCGCCGAGGGCGTGCTCCAGTACTGCCAGTTGGCCATTGGTGGCCGATTGCGCGCAGGCGCGCGCCGCGATGCCCTCGAGCAAAGCCCTGAGCTCATAGATCTCGTCGGTGCGGCCGATATCCGGTTTGGCCACAGCCGGACCATGCCCGGGGATCATCTGCACAAGGCCTTCAGCCTCCAGCTGCCGCAGAACCTCGCGCACAACCGATCGGCTGACTCCAAGCTGGTCGCAAAGCGGCCGCTCGACCAGCCTTTCGCCGGGCTGGAAGTGAAAATCCATTATAGCCTCGCGCATGCGCTCGAGCGCCAATGTTCTCAAGGTCTTGGCGCTGCGATCGATGCGAAGCGTGTCGTCGTGCATGTCTCTGCTCCTTGCCCGCCACGAAAACAGATTCCATGGCCGGTTGACAAGGTATTTGGCGCTCCATAGTATGGTATACCATAAGACGATAGAGGAAATGAGCACTTTCTCAGGCGCCACCCAACAGAGGTTTCCATGCAGCCGGCCATTCGCAAGATCGTCACCTACAGCGAGAACACGCTGATCGAAGGCGGCAAGGCAGCACCCAGGCCGCTGCGCCTGATCGGCGTCGCCGCCGTGCTGACGAACCCCTGGGCGGGTCGCGGCTTCATCGAGGATCTTTCGCCCGAGATCCGCGCCTTTGCGCCGGTGCTTGGAGAAACCCTGACCCGCGAGATCGTTGCCGCAGCCGGCTCGGCCGAGGCGATCGAGGGCTACGGCAAGGCCGCGATCTGCGGCACGTCGGGCGAGATCGAGCATGCCTCGGCGCTGATCCACACGCTGCATTTCGGCAATCATTATCGCCGCGCCGTCGGCGCCAAGACCTATCTCGCCTTCACCAATCTGCGCGGCGGGCCGAATACACCGATCATGATCCCGCTGATGGACAAGAACGACGAGGGCCGCCGCTCGCATTATCTGACCGTGCATTTCCAGATCGGCGACGCCCCGGCGCCGGACGAGTTGGTCGTGGCGCTCGGTGCTTCGATCGGCGGCCGTCCTCACCATCGCATCGGCGACCGCTATCAGGACCTCAAGGAAGTGGGCGACCTGCATGGTTGACGCCCCGCTTGATTGGACCCGGGCCACCGCGCCCGACGGCACCAGCTTCATCCGCGCCGGATCGGGCGCGCCGGTGCTGTTCATCCACGGCGTCGGCATGAACGCGACGATCTGGCAGCCGCAGATCGAGCGAATGGCGGATCATTGGGACGTCATCGCCATCGACATGCTTGGGCACGGCCGCTCGCCGCTGCCGCCGCAGGATCCGGAACTCGCCGACTATGCCGCGCAGGCGATCCGGCTGCTCGATCATCTCGGCCTCGACAAGGTTTCCGTCATCGGTCACTCGATGGGGGCTTTGGTCGCGCAGGAACTCGCGCTGCTAGCGCCGGAGCGCATCCGCAGTGTCGTTTCGCTCAACGCCGTGTTCCGGCGTCCGCCTGAACTCGCCGAAGCCGTGCGCGAGCGCGCGGCGGCGCTCACCGGCCACGGCGATGCGGCGGGGGTCGCCCAGACCATCGCCCGCTGGTTCGGCGATCCGGTTCCGGCCGAGCTCACGGCGGCGGCCGGGAAGGCGGCGGCAGCGTTGAGCGAGGTCGATCCCGAAGGCTACGCCCGCACCTATCGCCTGTTCGCCCGTGCCGACGGCGACCACGCCGAGCGCCTGCAGACCCTGGCCATGCCGGCCCTGTTCATCACCGGCTCCGAGGACAAGAACTCCTCGCCGGCAATGTCGGCCGCCATGGCCAGGCTCGCGCCGCATGGCCGCTGCACCGTTCTCGCCGGCCAAAGGCACATGATGGCGGTGGCAGCACCGGATCTCACCTCACGATGCATCGCCGAGTTCCTGAACGAAGGTGAAAGCCTGGAGCAAGGAGCAGCAGCGGACGCCAGCTTCGACAGCGGCGAGTTCCGGCGTGCGCTCGGCTCCTTCCTGACCGGCGTCACCATCGTCACCACGATCGGCGCGGAAGGCGAGCCGCGCGGGTTCACCGCCAACTCGTTCACATCGGTGTCGCTTGATCCGCCGCTGGTGCTGGTCTGCATCGCCCACAAGGCGCTCGGTCATCCGGTGTTCGCGACATCGAAGAGCTTCGCCATCAACATTTTGAACGAGACCCAGAAAGCGGCCTCCGGCATCTTCGCCTCCAAGGCAGCGGATAAATTCGCGTCGGTCGACTGGCGCCCGGGGAAGACCGGCAGTCCGGTTCTCGACGGCTCGGTCGCAACCTTCGACTGCGATCTGGAGCGGTTGGTCGAGGCGGGCGACCATTCGATCCTGATCGGCCGCGTCCGCGACTTCCAGCACAATTCCTCGCAGCCTCTCGGCTATTGCCGCGGCGCCTACATCACGCCCGGGCTCAGTCAGGAGGCGCTGGCCGCCGCCCAGCCCGGCACCGATGTCGGCGCCATCCTCGAAAACGGCGGCCGTATCCTGTTCCTGGAAACGCCAGACGGCTTCCTCGAACTGCCGCGCGGCCGGGGGCTGGGCTCGGCAAGCGACGGCAAGAGCCTCAACGGGCTTCTGGCCGCAAAGGCCATCGAGGCCCAGCTCGGCTTCCTCTTCGCCGTATGGGACGACGCGGGCAATCCCTCGCGCACCCATGTTTACTATCGCGGTACCTTCGACGTGCCGGCTTCCAGCGATCGAGTCATCCGGCTGATCGACATCGACGCGATCGACGGCTTGAAGATCGCCGATCCGGCCATCCGCTCGATGCTCACCCGCTATGTGCGCGAATGCACTGAAGACGCATTCGGCGTCTATGTCGGCAACGAGGTCGAAGGCGAGGTAAGGCCGCTCGCCAGGACCGCCGCCCTCAATATAGGTGACCAGGGATGAAGTTCTCGCTCTTCGTGCATATGGAACGCTCGGATCTCGCCAAGCCGCATTCGGAGTTGTTGCGCGAGCTGGGTGAGCTGGTCCTACTGGCGGAACAGGCGGGCTTCGAGACCGCCTGGATCGGCGAGCATCACGGGATGGAGTTCACCATCTCGCCCAATCCGTTCATCAACATCGCCTATCTTGCGGCCAAGACCAGCCGCATCCGCCTCGGCACCGGAACCATCATCGCGCCCTTCTGGCACCCGATCAAGCTTGCCGGCGAGGCGGCGATGACCGACGTGATTGCCGGCGGCCGGCTCGACATCGGCATCGCCCGGGGCGCCTACAGCTACGAATATCAGCGCGTCTTCCCCGGGCTCGATGCCTGGGGCGCCGGGCAGCGCATGCGCGAGATCATTCCGGCGATCCGAGGTCTCTGGGACGGCGACTACGAGCACTCCGGCGAATTCTGGCAGTTCCCGCCAACCACCTCCTCTCCCAAGCCCCTGCAAAAACCCTACCCGCCGATCTGGGTGGCGGCGCGCGATCCGAACTCGCACGACTTCGCTGTCGCCAACGGATGCAAGGTCCAAGTGACGCCACTGGCGTCCGGCGACGATGAGGTTGCAAGCCTGATGCAGCGGTTTAACGACGCCTGCGCCGCGCATCCTGAAATCCCGCGTCCGGAAATCATGCTCTTGATGCACACGTTCGTCGCCGAGGACGCCGCCGATGCCGATCGGCTGAGCCAGGATCTGTCGAACTTCTACTGCCAGTTCGGCGCCTGGTTCCAGAACAAGAAGCCGGTGCACCAGGGCATTTTGGAACCGCTGAGCGCCGAAGAGATCGCGGCCATGCCGCAATACGCGCCGGACAAGATGCGCCAGAACCTGGTGATCGGCGAGGCGCACGAGGTGGTCGCGCGGCTGAAAGCCTATGAGACGCTAGGCTTCGACCAGTACTCGATCTGGATCGACAGCGGCCTTTCGCACGCGCGCAAGAAGAAATCGCTGCAATTGTTCATCGACCGGGTGATGCCGGCCTTCATCTGATCGCGAACGAACGGGCAAGGCCATGACCGACGCCGCATTCAGGAACTTCATCGACGGCCGCTTCGACGAGCCGTCGGCCAGCTTCGACAGCATCGATCCGTCGACCGGCGCGCCATGGGCGAAGATGCCGGCGGCGGATGAAGCCGATGTCGACCGCGCCGTCGAGGCCGCGCATCGTGCGCTGCGCACCGGCCCCTGGGCGTCGATGACAGCAACCGCGCGGGGCAAGCTGCTGGTCAGGCTCGGCGACCTCGTGGCCGCCAATGCGGGCCGCCTAGCCGAGTTGGAGACGCGCGACACCGGCAAGATCATCCGCGAGACGCGCGCCCAGATCGCCTATGTCGGCGACTATTACCGCTACTATGGCGGGCTCGCCGACAAGCACGAAGGCGCGCATGTGCCGATCGACAAGGCCGATCTCGACGTCACCATCCGCCGCGAGCCGATCGGCGTGGTCGCCGCGGTGGTGCCGTGGAACTCGCAGCTCTTCCTCTCGGCGGTCAAGCTCGGCCCGGCGCTTGCCGCGGGCTGCACGGTGGTGCTCAAGGCCTCAGAGGACGGCCCGGCACCGTTGCTCGCCTTCGCCGAGTTGGTCAGCGAAGCAGGCTTTCCGGCCGGCACCGTCAATATCCTCACGGGCTTCGGCCAGGAGTGCGGACGGCGCCTGACCAGACATCCGCTGGTCTCGCGCGTCGCTTTCACCGGCGGCCCGGCCACGGCGCGCGCCATCGTCAGGAACACGGCGGAAAACCTCGCGCACACGACGCTCGAGCTCGGCGGCAAGAGCCCGGTCGTCGTCTTCGCCGACGCCGACCTCGACAGCGCCGCCAATGCGGTCGTCGCCGGCATCTTTGCGGCGACCGGACAGAGCTGCGTCGCCGGTTCGCGCCTGCTGATCGAGCGTACCGTAAGACAAGAATTCCTCGGTCGGTTGAAGCGCAAGGCCGAAGCGATCCGCATCGGCGATCCTCAGGATCCGGCCACCGAGATGGGGCCGCTCGCGACCCTGCGCCAGCGCGACCGGATCGAGACGATCGTCGCCGAAAGCCTCGCCGCCGGGGGCACGCTGGTCACCGGCGGCAGGCGCCCCGACGCCGGCGCCGGCTTCTACTATGCGCCGACGATCATCGATGCCGGTGATAGCAACCTGCCCTGCGTGCGCGAGGAATTGTTCGGGCCGGTGTTGAGCGTGCTCGCCTTCGACACCGAGGCCGAGGCATTGGCTCTAGCCAACGACACGCCCTTCGGTCTCGCCTCCGGCGTCTTCACCTCGAATCTCGGCAAGGCGCACCGCATGGCGCGCGACATCCGTGCCGGCGTCGTCTGGGTCAACACCTATCGCGCCGTGTCGCCGCTCGTTCCCTTCGGCGGCTACGGGTTGTCGGGTCTTGGCCGCGAAGGCGGGCTCGACGCCATCCGCGACTACACGCGCTCGAAATCGGTCTGGATCAAGACCTCGGACGAGCCGATTCCCGATCCCTTCGTCATGCGCTGAGAACGCATGCCGAGGGTGCAGCGACAAGAACAAGAAACGGAACAGAGAAATCAGAGGAGAATGACATGAGACTGATCTTAGCCGGCGTGCTCGCCGGACTGCTATCGGCAACCGCCGCCAAGGCCGACGAAATGGTATTCACCAGCTGGGGCGGCACCACGCAGGAAGCGCAGACCAAGTCCTGGGCCGAGCCGTTCGCGGCGAGCTCCGGCATCAAGGTGCTGCAGGACGGCCCGACCGACTACGGCAAGCTGAAGGCCATGGTCGACGCCAAGAACGTCACCTGGGACGTGGTCGACGTGGAAATGGATTTCGCCATCAAGGCCGCCAAGGACGGGCTGCTCGAGCCGATCGACTTCGCCGCCGTGCCAAAGGCCGATCTCGACCCGCGCTTCAGCAACGAGCACGCCGTCGGCAGCTTCTACTATTCCTTCGTGCTGGCCTGGAACAAGGGCGTGGTTTCGGGTGAACCGACAAGCTGGGCCGACATGTTCGACACCAAGAAGTTTCCCGGCAAACGGACCTTCTACAAATGGTCGGCGCCGGGCGTGATCGAGATCGCGCTGCTCGCCGACGGCGTGCCGGCGGACAAGCTCTATCCGCTCGATCTCGAGCGCGCTTTCAAGAAGCTCGACACGATCAAGTCGGATATCGTCTGGTGGGGCGGCGGCGCGGAGTCGCAGCAGCTCATCGCTTCGGGCGAGGCTGCCTTCGGGCAGCTCTGGAACGGCCGTGTCTTCGCGCTCGAGAAGGACGGCGCCGATGTCGGCGTCTCCTGGAACCAGAACCTCACCGCCGCTGACGTTCTCGTCGTGCCGAAGGGCGCCAAGAACAAGGACAGCGCGATGAAGTTCCTCGCCGCCGCGACCAGCCCGACCGGCCAGGCGAAATTCGCCGAGGCAAGCGGCTACGCGCCGATCAACACCAAGGCCAAGGCGGAAATGCCCGCCGACGTGGTGAAAGGGCTGCCCGACGCGCATGTCGAGGGTCAGATCAATCTCGACATGAACTACTGGGCCGAGCACCGCGACGAGATCGCCACGCGCTGGTACGCCTGGCAGACCAAGTAGCGCCACAGCAAGCCGGGGGCGCGGCAAGCCGCTCCCCCTTCGGGACGACGGGAACCGCTCGATGCAAGCACACTCCCTCAGCCGCGGCTCGATTGCCGGCCTGCCGGCCGGCAGCGGCGGCGCCCTGCCGGCCCTGGTGCTGGTCGGCCTGTTCTTCGTCGTGCCGGTGGTCGCGCTCTTGCTGCGCAGCGTCACCGATCCCGAGCCCGGCCTGCAGAACTATGCCGCGCTGTTCGGCAGCGGCACTTATGTGCGGGTGTTTCTCAACACCTTCCTGGTCGCGGCCGTCGTCACCGTCGTGACCATCCTCGTCGCGTTTCCGGTCGCCTGGATGCTGGCGATAATGCCGCCGGCGCTCGGTTCGGTCGTCTTCGGCATCATCATCCTGTCGATGTGGACCAATCTCCTCACCCGCACCTATGCCTGGATGGTGCTTTTGCAGCGCACCGGTGTGATCAACCGGGCGCTGATGGGGCTCGGCGTCATCCACGAGCCGCTGCCGCTCATCAACAATTTGACCGGCGTCACCATCGGCATGGTCTACATCATGCTGCCCTTCATGATCCTGCCGCTGGTCGGCACGCTGCGCGCCATCGATCCGATGACGCTGCGCGCCGCCGCCCTTTGCGGCGCTAGCCCGTCGCAGGCATTCCGCCGCATCCTGCTACCGCTGTCGCTGCCCGGCATCGCCGCCGGCGGGCTGATGGTCTTCGTCATGTCGCTCGGCTATTTTGTGACGCCCGCGCTGCTCGGCGGCACATCGAACATGATGCTCGCCGAAATGATCGCCCAGACGGTGCAGTCGCTGCTCAACTGGGGGCTCGGAAGTGCTGCGGCCTTCGTGCTGCTCGCCGTCACCATGGTGCTCTACGCGATCCAATTGCGCATGGTCGGCGCCAGGCGCCTCGCCGGAGAGCTCTAAGATGCTCCTCGACTACGACCGGCTCGGATGGCTGCGTGCGGCGCTCGCCGGCTTCACTGCGCTCATCGCGGCTTTTCTTCTGTTACCGGTGGTCTTCATCGTCCTGTTGTCGTTCGGCTCGTCGCGCTGGCTGGCCTTTCCGCCACCCGGCTGGACGCTGAAATGGTATCAGGAACTGCTCGCCGACCCGGCCTGGGTCGACGCCGCTTTGACCAGCGCGAAGATCGCCGCGATGGCCGCCATCCTCGCGGTTCTGATCGGCCTGCTCGCCTCCTTCAGCCTGGTCAGGGGCGAGTTTCGCGGCCGGCAGCTCCTGCGCGGCCTGCTGCTGACGCCGATGGTGCTGCCGGTGGTGGTTTTCGCCATCGCCATCTACGGCTTTTTCCTGCGCATCGGGCTCGCCGGCACGACGATCGGTTTCGTCATCGCCCACACGATCCTGGCGCTGCCCTTCGCCATCATTCCGATCGCCACCGCGCTCGAAGGTTTCGACAAATCCATCGAGGACGCGGCGATCGTGTGCGGGGCCAGTCCGCTGCAGGCAAGGCTCAGGATCACCCTGCCTTCGATCCGCATCGGCATCTTCTCGGCGGCGATCTTTTCCTTCCTCGCCTCATGGGACGAGGTGGTGGTGGCGATCTTCATGGCGAGCCCGACCCTGCAGACCTTGCCGGTGAAGATCTGGGGCAGCCTGCGTGCCGATCTGAGCCCGGTCGTCGCCGCCGCCTCCAGCCTGCTCGTCGGCCTCACCCTGTGCCTGATGATCGTCACCGCACTCCTTCGCAGAAGACTGTCCAGATGACCCGGCCATTCCTGTCCATCCGCGCGGTGAGAAAGGCGTTCGGCGCCTTCGTCGCCGTCCACGACGTCACCATCGATGTGCCGAAAGGCGAATTCCTGACCTTTCTCGGGCCGTCAGGCTCCGGCAAGTCGACGACGCTCTATGCGATCGCCGGTTTCCAGGATCCGACGTCTGGCGACGTGCTTTTGGAAGACAAGTCGCTGCTTTCGGTGCCGTCGCACAAGCGCAACATCGGCATGGTGTTCCAGCGCTACACGCTGTTCCCGCATCTGAGCGTCGCCGAGAACGTAGCCTTTCCGCTGCGGGTGCGCCGCCGGCCGGATGCCGAAGTGAAGCGCAAGGTCGCCGATATGCTGGCGCTGGTGCGCCTGGAAAAATTCGCCGAGCGCTATCCCGGCGCGCTGTCCGGCGGCCAGCAGCAGCGCGTGGCGCTTGCCCGCGCGCTCGCCTACGATCCCCCGATCCTGTTGATGGACGAGCCGCTGTCGGCTCTGGACAAGAAACTGCGCCAGGAAATCCAGGCCGAGATCCGCCGCATCCACCGCGAGACCGGCGTCACCATCCTCTATGTCACGCACGACCAGGAGGAGGCGCTGCATCTTTCCGACCGCATCGCCTTGTTCAAGGAAGGCCGCATCGAGCAGATCGGCACCGGCGAGGACCTTTATCTCAGACCAGCGAGCGAGTTCGTCGCCGGCTTCATCGGCAATTCCAACTTCCTGCCGGCGGAGCACCTCGAAACAGAGAACGGCGTTGCCTTGGTGCGGCTGGCCGATGGCTCGCTCGTCAAGGGCGTGAAAGCCACACAGGGGCTCGGCCGCGGCCAAAAGGCCAGGCTGATGGTGCGGCCGGAAGCGTTCCGCCTGACGCCCATGGAGGGGAATGCGTCGCTTGCCGTCGAGATCGTCGACACCGCCTTCTTCGGCGATCGCCGGCGCGTCGTGGCGCGCACGGGGTCGGGCGACGAGATCGACATCAGGCCAACTTCGGATACAGCCGAACCGGGCGGCACCGATGCCGCTTCGGGACGGCAGATTTTCTTCGATCCCGCTACGGCCTTCCTGTTTCCGGTCTGAAGCCGGGCTGGGTCATCCCCGCGAATGGCCCGCCGCCATCCAGTGCCGCGTCGTCACAACCGCGTCCGTTTCGCGCTACGACCGGAACGCCTCTATGCGGCACAACCAGGTGAGGTCGAGCTATGATTGGCACCCGCTGGACCCGCGGTCGCGCGTAGAAGGCACGCCGGCAGGCGATCGCGGGCCGCAATGCTGGTCGAAGAAATCTGCAAGGCGATGAAGATCGGTTAGGTCGTGTGCCGCCGTGCCGATCAGCACGATCGCTGCAGAGACGTCGGCCATCCTCCTGTTGGATGCGCCGCCTTGATTAGAGGTTCACGCAGACCGGCCATAGGGGACGGTGCAGCAGGCGAGTACGCATCGCATGGCCTTCTCCTCTGCGCTGAGCCCGCCGAGATCGAGCATTTCCAGATCCCCGCTCAGCCGGGGACGCGCTTGACCGTCATCCTCATGTCATCCGGCCGCGTGGGCGATGAAGAGATCGAGTAGTTGCGTGCGACCGGAGCGCCGTCGATCAGCAGATTCTGCATGATGAACTGGCCAGCTTTGAACTGGCTCGACTGCCCGCCCTTTGGCGAGAAGACGAACGTCTTTACCTCGTGTCTCCTGAATGATGCGGCGATAGATCTGCGTCAGACGCTCCCTGAAGCGGTTGGATCGGCAGGATGAGAAAAAACAACTGAAGGCGTTCATCAGCTGGCTCGCGTTTAACGAGCCGAGCTTGCCAGCGGGCTTTCGTTCGATGTAGGAGGCGCTTCAGGCGTCTACGATCGACTTTATCGATCAACTCTCCAGCGACATGACGGCAAGGTGAAGCGCGCGGACGCCTTTCTTAATGATCGGCTCATGTCGGCGTCGGGCGAGGACCGCCGTGTAGACGGGCTGATGCAGAGTTGGAGCTTCTTCCACGATGTGGGAGGGGCGCTCGGCGGCGAAGCGTCGCGCATCGTCGGCGCGCATGTAGCATGTGCCGCCGGCCCGCCGCAGCATATTGTCCGCAAGCGTCTCGGAGCCCATCGAAAGCCGGCACGCAGTCAGGTTTGGCAGCGCCTCGGCATGAGCCTTCTCGAGCGCCACCGTGTAACCCGGCCGGATGTAACTTTCGGGGCTTACATCGCAAAGCCTTCGCGCCGTGGTCGAGACCATCACATATTCTTCGACCATGAGCTGGTCATATGTGATCTCGGGCAGGTAGCGCGGAGCGTAAACAACGGCAATATCAAGGTTTCCCAGGCTTAGATCCGATATCATCTGCGGCGAATAATCGGATTCGACGTGGATCGAGGACCGGGGCAAGACTTGCAACAGCATTTCCAGCCAACCAGGCAGGATCGAGCGGGTCATCCCGACCTGGGCAGCGACCCGCAGGCTCCCCTCGAACCTGTTGAAGGCGCGCACATCGTGACGCGCCTGGGACCAGGTCGACAGCATCGACCGCGCGTAGGTCTCAAACCGCCGCCCTGCCGCCGTTGGCTCGGCACCGGCGCGTCCGCGGTGGAAGAGCTCGGATCCAACGGCGGTTTCCAGGTTCTTGATACGGGTGCTGACCGTCGATTGCGTCAGTCCGAGGCGCTCCGCCGACCGGTTGAAGTTCCGCGATTCGATGATGTCCAGAAAGGTTTCGACCTGTTCCAGCTGCATGGGCCAGCCAATCGATTTTTACGATCGTATCCGCCCGATCATACGCTTGATCCAAACACTGACAAGGCAGAAGTTCGATGAAAGCAACCCAGGGCCTCCAGCGCGCCCGCATCATTTAGAGGGACAAGTGTTCATAGTCGATTGCGATTGCCACAATTACTGGTCCAGCGCGACGGTGCTGGAGCCCTACCTGACCGGCGTCTGGAAAGACATGTTCATAGAAGGCGAGAAGACCGGCCCCGTCGGCGCCTTTCCACACGGCCATCGCCCATGGTTTCATCCGCAGGATTTCTCCCGCAAGGATGTGCGGCCGAAGGTCGAGGCGGACAATTACCTGATCATGAAGGAGAAGCACCTCGATAAATACAATATCGGAGTGGCAATCCTGACTGGCGACGAGCCGATCGAGGCTTCGACGCTGGCAAATCCCTATTATGCCAGCGCGCTGGTAAGCGCCTATAACGACTATCAGATCAATGAATGGCTGCCGAAAGACAGCCGCTTGATGGGCTCCATCGTCATCGCGCCGCAGGACCCACGCCTTGCGGCGGCGGAGATCCGGCGGCTCGGCGCGCATCCCCGGATGGCGCAAGTTCTGGCCTCCCAAGGCTCGGTGCGGCCGTATGGCGATCCGTTCTATCACCCGATCTTCGAGGCCTGTGCCGAGGTCGGCTTGCCGTTCGCCATACATCTTGGCGGGCATGGCGGCATCAACTGGAATGCCGTCGCGCCGGCGCCCACCACTTTCTTCTGGGAGACCCATGCGATCCTGCACATGTCGGCCATGTCGCATGTCGCGAGCATGATCGCGCATGGTGTGTTCGAGAAATGGCCGGATCTTTACTTTGTCGTCATCGAGTGCGGCATCGCCTGGGTGCCGTCGGTGCTCTGGCGACTTGACGCCGACTACAAAGCCCTGCGCAAGGAGACGCCATGGCTGAAGATGCTGCCGTCGGAATATTGTCGACGCAACATACGCTTCTCCACGCAGCCGTTGGAGCAACCGTCGAACGTCAAACACCTCTGGGCGATCCTGGAGGCGATGGACGGGGAGAACACGCTGCTGTTTGCGTCCGACTACCCGCATTGGGATTACGATGACGTCAACACGCTGCACATCCCGCCGGAATGGCGCGGCAAGGTGCTCGGCCAGAATGCGCTCGATGTCTACAAGCGGATCCCCCGCCCGCAAGCCGCCGCGGCAGCGTGACGAGGACCAAATGGCTGAGAAGACGTATATTTGTCGCGCCGACGAGATCCAGGTCGGGACGCCATTCATCGCCAAGGTGCGCAGCCTGTCGATCGGCGTGTTCCGGATCGGCGATAGTTTCCATGCGCTGCTGAATGTTTGCCCTCACCGAGGCGCTCCGCTTTGCGAAGGGCCGCAATGCGGAACGACCGCTCCCGTCGAGGGACCCGAATTCATCTACCACCGTGAGAACGAAATCGTTCGCTGCGCCTGGCATGGGTGGGAGTTCGACATCCAGACGGGTGCGGCCCTGGTCAACCCGTCCGTTCGCGCGCGGACGTTCCCAGTCACGGTCGAGGCCGGGAGCATTTACGTGACGGCCTGATCAGAGCGGCGCGCGCCTTGGCGACCGGTTAGGCGCCGTTACCCGAAGCTGCCGTCTTATGCGCACGGCTCTTGGCATGCTGCTGCTGGCGCCGATCGCATCGGCATCCGCTGCAATAGGCCGCTGACGGTCGGCGGCGGTTTTTTCGCGACAAACCGCTGGGCTATGGCGAAGACGCATTTGCGGCTTGGCAGGTCAACATGTGGCGTTAGAAATGGGAAGCTGGTGCCGACCGGCGATACGGCATGCGTCCCTTCTATGACGCCTCCGCCGGCCACACCCCAACCAAGGAGCATTCCATGACCTGGAGCGGCGTGTTTCCAGCAGTGACGACCAAGATGCAGGCTTCCGGCGCAGTCGACCTGAAAGCCACGCAAGCCAGCATCGAGCGGCTTGTTCAGAACGGCGTGTCGGGCGTGATCGTCCTGCCCATGCTTGGCGAGAATGCCACGCTGACACAGGCCGAGCGCGATGCCGTGGTTTCAGCAGCCAGGGAAGTCGTGGCGGGACGGGTGCCGCTGCTCTCCGGTCTTGCGGAATTGTCCACCGACGACGCGCATGCGGCGGCTCGCAACTACCAGAAGCTCGGAGCCGAGGGGCTGATGACCTTCCCCAGCCTCGCCTATCGCACCGACCGCCATGAGACCGTGGCATGGTACAAGACCGTGGCCGAGGCCAGCGATCTGCCGGTGATGATCTACAACAATCCGCTCGCCTACAAGGTCGACGTCGACGTCGAGACGCTGAAGGCGCTGGTCGATGTTCCCGGCATCGTCGCCATCAAGGAAGAGACCGGCGATATCCGCAGGGTAACCCACCTGTTCAACGCCTTCGGCGACCGTTTCGACATCTTTTGCGGTGTCGACGATCTTATCCTTGAAAGCCTGACGCTCGGTGTTGTCGGCTGGGTGTCGGGCATGACCAATGCATGGCCGGCCGAGTGCGTATCGCTGTTCAACGCCGCCCGCGGCGGGGATTTCGCGGCAGCGCTTCCGCTCTACCGGCTGATGACGCCGGCATTTCATCTCGATACGGACGTCAAGCTGGTGCAGTACATCAAATTCGCCGAGCATCTGGTGTACGGCGCTCCGGAACACGTTCGAAAGCCGCGCCTGCCGATCGGCGGCGAGGAACGGTCGAAGGTGGAAGCGGTCATCAGGAAGACGATTTCCGATCTCGCAGCGCTGAAACGTGTTTGAAAAACGTTTGCAGGTGACGGCGCTGCGGACCGCCGAGCAGTCGGCCATGGTCAACTGCCGGTTCGCACCCGCACCTTTTCGGCGAAGGCCTCCACCTCGCCCTGGCGAGGTTGCTTGCCGGTGTGCGTGAGCAGGTAGGCCGGCGTCAGAGACAGACGGTTGCTCACCGGCTCGACGATCTCGAGCGAGTAATAGCCGATCTGCGTGAAGTACAGCACGCGCGCCCGCACGAAGGCTTCCGTGTCTGCGTAACCGTGCCGCAAAAACATCGCCCGGATGGCATCGACCCGCGCATCGTCTTCCTCGTTCACGATACGATGGACCTTGGCGGACTGGCGCGACCAGGCACGCACCGCGAAATCCAAGCGCGGATTGAACAGCCTCTCATCCAGCCAGCACTCGAAGACATTGAGCACGGCCTCAATTATCGACGCGGCGGGCCGGCCGGCCTGCTCGAGGATGAAACGGGTGTTGTTGTTGCGCCAATAGTCGAGAAGCTGATCGAGCAGGTCCTGACGGCTCTTGAAATACCAGTAGAAACTGGAACGGGAGACGTTCAGCTTCTGCCCGAGCGCGAGGACGCGCACCGCCTCCACGCCCTCTGAGATCAGCGTCTCCAGCGCGAGCTTCATCCAGTCCTCGCGCGTCACCTTGGTGTTGCCGATCAGACCGGACCGTCGCACGACTGCATCTGCACTGGAATCGGAAGGCATGTCGGGCCGGCCAGGTTTGAATGCCGGCTAGATAGACCTGAAACCGCCCCCGCTACAATACTTGCACCTGTTCGAGCCACTCCCAGAGATACGGGGCAAGGCCCCGGTCGACGTGCACACGCGCCCGATCGGGGTTGCCGAACCGGTAGAAGAGAACGCCGGCGCCGGCAAAAAGGATCGAAGCCGAGGGACTTGCCTGCCTCGGATCGAGCGCCGTGCCCGTGGCGACCAGACCGGCCAATCCCGGCCCTTTCATCTCGAATACATGCAGCCCGGCATCCATGACCGTGACCGCGAAACCGGCCGCGTGCCAGCCGGCCGCGACGGGTAATGGCCGTCCGCTCACGGCGAGAATGCGATCGCGCGCGATGCGCACCATGTATTTGTCGCCGTTGGCAACCGTGCCGGCTTCGACCCCTTCCCCCGCGAGACCCGAAGCCTGCGCCCAAGCCGTCAGGTCGCCGCTGACCAGAAGCTGGTTCAGCCCGTCCAATGTGCGCACGCTAATCCCGTCCGTGTTCAGGACCGCGGTGGTCCAGTCAGGCGCTGGGGGCCATTTTTCGGCAAGGTTACGCATGCAGGCGGCTCCCTTCCGGATCGAAGGCGCAGGGCGCGACGATGGTGGCCCGGCGCAGGACGCCGAGATGTTGAACGTCGATCGTTTGGCCATGCCGCGCGGCACCCCGTTCGATGAGCGCCAGGGCGACCGGACGCCCGAGGGTCGGGCTTTGATAGCTGGAGGTGACGAAGCCGATGCTCCGGAGCCGGTCGCCGCTTTTCTCCACACCATGCGCGCCGGTCGCCAGCGGCGCCTCGCCTTCGCCGACAGCCAGGCCAACAAGCTGATTGCGATCGGTTCGGCTCGCCGCTTCGGTGAAAAGCGAGCGCCGGCCGACGAACTCACCTGTACGCTTGGTCCGCGGTCCCGCGACGCCGAGGTCGTGCGGCATGACGTTGCCGTCGGTGTCCTTGCCGATCACGATGAAGCCCTTCTCGGCGCGCAGGATCATCAGGGATTCAAGCCCGAGCAGCACGGCGTCGAACGCGCGGCCCTCCTGCTGCATTCTTGCCCAGAGCGCCTCGGCCCGGTCGGCGCGGATGGAGATCTCGTAGCTCCGGTCGCCGGTGAAGGAGACCCGGGCAATGCGCACCTCGTCGCCGGCAAAGCGGCGGGCGGTAACCGCCATGTGCGGCAGGCTAGCATCGTCCAGCGCGATACCAAGATCGAGCGCCTCTATCAGCCCGCGCGCTTTCGGACCCGAGACGGTCAAGGTGGCGTATTGCGCGGTGGCGTTGTGGATATAGACCGCATCGCGGCCGAAACGATCCTGCCGCCACTCTTCGAGACGCGCGTGGACAGCGGCGACATGCGACGACGAGCAGGAGACGATGAAGCGGTGCTCGTCGAGACGAACCAGCACGCCGTCATCGAAGACGACGCCATTTTCCGACAGCATGAAACCGTAGCGGCAATGGCCCGGTTTCAGGGTCGACATGGTGTTGTAATAGATGAAGTCGACGAATTCGGCCGCGCGTGGACCGATCACCTCGATCTTGCCGAGCGTCGAGCCGTCGAAGAGCGCAACGGACTGCCGGGCGCGCCGCGCATCCTCCTGGATCTTGGCTCCGGCTTCGCCGCTTCCGTAATAGGCCGGCCTCAGCCAGCCGCCATATTCCTGGAACACTCCGCCTGCTGCGCGATGGTTGGCCTCCAGCGGCAGGCGACGGACCGGGGCGTGCATGCTGCCGCGATGCGCTCCCGCCAGGCTGGCGAACGGCACAGGCGTGAAAGGCGGCCGGTAGGTGGTGGTGCCGACATCCGAGATGGCGCGGCCGGTAACCGCGGCCAGCAGCGCCAGACCGTTCAGGTTCGACGTCTTGCCCTGGTCGGTCGCCATGCCAAGCGTCGTATAGCGCTTCAGGTGCTCGACGGAGACGAAATTCTCCCGCGCCGCCAGTTCGACGTCCTTGGCGGTGACGTCGCTCTGGTAGTCGATCCAGACGCGGCCCTTGGCTTTGGGCTTCGGCCATAGGCTGACGACGCCAAGCTTTGCTTCCTCACCCGTGCTGCGAGGTGCCGGCGACGCTGAGCCGAACCCGCCGAGGGCCGCTAGGCCGCTGGCCAAAGTTTCGGAAAGCGAGACCGTGCCGGCGACGGCGCCGGCTACGCCGATCCCCTCGATCGCTTCTGCGGGAATGAAAGCCGACAGTTGATCGCTCCAGGCGAGCTTGCCTTTTGCCTGCGAGAACAGATGCACGGTGGGTGTCCAGCCGCCCGAGACGAGCAGGCAATCGGCCGCAAGGGCGGTACCGTCGTCGAGCAGAACACTCTGAACGGCGTTGCGGCCGCGCGCCGCTGCAATGGCGCGTCCGGCGAGGACCCGAATACCGCTCTTCGCCTGTACGCCACCCTCACGCCGGCAATCAACCACCGTCACCGAAGCGCCGGCCGCAGCCAGCGCCGAGGCCGGCTCGTAGGCGCTGTCATTGTTGGTTGCGACCACGATCTGCCGGCCCACAAGGACGCCATGCCTGCGCAGGTAGCTCAACGCCGCGTCAGCGGAGAGTATGCCCGGAAGGTCGTTGTTGGCGAACGGGACCGGCCGCTCGATCGCGCCCGTCGCCAGCACGATGCGGCGCGGGCGCACGCGCCACAGCGTATCGGGTCGGCCGTCGCGGTGAATCTGGTTGAGAGCGACCAGATTGTGATCATAGAGGCCGAAGGCGGTCGTATCGCTGAGCACGAGATGCCCGCTGCTCTTCAGCCGGGCCACCGTCGCATCGACCCATTCCGTACCCTTGACACCGCCGACTGCGCCTGCACGGTGGCGCAGCGACCCGCCGGGATGCGTCCGCTCGTCGACCAGCACGACCGAGTGCCCGGCTGCCGCCGCGCCGGTTGCCGCGGCGAGGCCGGCCGGTCCGGCGCCGACCACCAGGACGTCGCAATGGTGGTTGATCTGGTCCGAGACGTGACGCGGCTTCCAATTGCGGTCGACGACGCCGAGCCCGGCCATGGCGCGGATGCGCGGCTCGAACAGGTGCCAGTCCGGCCACATGAAGGTCTTGTAGTAGAATGCGGCGGGCAGGAAACGGGCAAGGCGGTCCAGCACCGCGTTGCGGTCGGCAGCCGCCGTCGGCGAAGCATTGACGGTTCTGACGACGAGGCCGTCGATTGCCGGCACCGTCGTCGCCCGCGCATTCGGCACGTGGCCGGCGGGACCCTCGACATCGACCAGCGCATTGGGTTCCTCCACGCCGGCGCCCCAGATGCCGCGCGGCCTATGATATTTGAAGCTGCGGCCGACGATCGCCTGGCCGCTTGCGAGCAAGGCGGAAGCGATCGTATCGCCGGCAAAGCCTTCGATGCGGCTGCCGTCGAAGGTGAAGGAGAGCGGCCGGGCGCGATCGATGTCGCTGCCGCCATTGGCAAGACGCGAAGCGCTCATGCGCCATGCTCCGCGTCGCCGAGCACGGAGGAACCCGACACCTTGTGATTGACGCTGTCGCGGCTCATCGCAAAGAACTCGCCGCAGGTCAGGTGCATCCAGATCTCGCGAGTCGGACCCTTCGGGTTGTTGCGCATGTGGAGATAGCCGGCCCAGCGCTCGGCCGTCACGTCGTCGCCGTCGGGCCGCAAATTGCCGGCCTCTCCGCCATAGTGAAATTCGCTTTCTTCGCGCGGCCCGCAGAACGGACAGGGAAAGAGCTGCATCTTTGCTATACCTTCAATGGGCAATGCCGGAGCCGGCAGCCTCGTCGATTAGCCGGCCGCGGGCGAAGCGGTCGAGATCGAAAGGCCGGCTGATGTCGTGGTGCCTGCCGGTTGCAAGCAAATGGGCAAGCAGCGTGCCGCCGGCGGGAATCGCCTTGAAGCCGCCCGTGCCCCAGCCACAATTGAGGAAAAGCCCGGGCAACGGCGATTCGCCGATGATGGGCGAGGAATCGGGGACGACGTCGACGATGCCTGCCCATTGCCGCATCATCTTCAGCTGGCCGAATATCGGGAACATTTCGAGCATGCCTGCGATCACGCCTTCCAGCACCGGCAAGTTGCCGCGCTGGCCATAGGACGGGATGCGGTCGAGCGCGCCGCCGATCACCAGTTCGCCCTTGTCCGATTGGCTGACATAGACGCCCGTATCCGGCGAGATCACCACCGTGTCGATGATGGGCTTGACCGGCTCGGACACGCAGGCCTGCAGCGCATAGGAATTGACCGGCAGCCGGAATCCCGCCTTCGCCGCCAGCACCGAGGAGTGGCCGGCCACCGCCATCCCCGTACGCTCTGCCCGGATTGCGCCGCGCGATGTGACGACCCCGCGGCAGCGCCCGTCCTCGATGATAAAGTCGCTGATCTCGCAGTTCTGAATGATGTCGACGCCGAGACGGCTGGCGGCGCGCGCATAGCCCCAGGCGACAGCGTCATGACGGGCAGTGCCGCCGCTCGGCTGCCAGGTGCCGCCATAGACGGGGTAGCGGGCATCCGGGCCGAAATTGTAGATCGGCACCACCCGGCGCACGTCCTCGACCGAGAACAATTCGCAATCGATGCCGTTGACCTGGATGGCGTTGACGGACCGGGCAGCGGTTTCCATTCCCGCTTCGCTATGCGCGAGGGTGAGAATGCCGCGCGCGGAAAACATCACATTGTAGTTCAGATCCTTCGATAGCCTCTTGTAGAGACTATGCGCCAGTCCGTAGATCGCCGCGCTTTCAGGATAGAAGTAATTTGAGCGGACGACGGTTGTGTTGCGGCCGGTGTTGCCGCCGCCGATCCAGCCTTTCTCGAGCAACGCCACATTGGTGACGCCGTGGTTCTTTGCGAGATAGTAGGCCGTAGCGAGGCCGTGGCCGCCACCGCCGATGACGATGGCGTCGTAATGCGGTTTGGGCTCCGGCGAGCGCCAGGCCTTCTCCCAGCCTGTCTGGCCGGCGACGCCTTCCTTGAATAGCGAAAGCGCTGAATAGTGCCTTGTCATGCGCTCAGGCCCGCATCACGTGAGCGATATGCAAGGGTGCCAAGAACCGCTGAGACGCCAGATCGGCGGCGCCGTACCAAAACCGGCGCAATCAACTCGCCCCGTCCTCGAAAGTCCATAACCCATCCCGTTCTGCCGCGGTTCGACAAGAGTCGCCGAGCTTCGCGCGGCGCGAACTTAGCTTGAATGGACACCTGTGTCCATTGGGCAATCGAGATCGCGCGTCGTACGAGCGCCGTATCGGCCATCTAAGCAAAGTGAAATGCATTTGCGCGTGTCAGGCGCATGGCGGATTTCATTTGCTTGGTGATCCTCCTCCCATGGGGCAAACTCCCGCCGGGCTGTCAGGAGGAGAAATGAGAGCACGCGCAGCGACGGTCGGAGATCTCGAGGATGTTTTCCGCGGCCTGTCCAAGCGAATGTCGGACGAGTACCTGGCGGCCGGCAAGGACAGCAAGGCCGCCTACGACAATCTGATGATGAACCTGAAGGAAGGCCGGGCCCATGCGCTGGTCGAGGGCGCGCAGGCCGTCGCCTTTATCGCCTGGCATGAGCATGGCGACGCGGCCGACACGCTGTTTGCCGCGCAGGAGGACTTCTTCAGAGCGGCAACCGTTCGCTTCTGCAGGCGTCACATCCGCCACATCCAGGCGCTCGCCGGCAACCTGCCCGTGCACTCGCGCAGCTGGCTCGATGGACCGGACGTCGCAAAATGGTTTCGGCTCATCGGCTATGTCGAGCGGGGACAGGAGAATGGCGCCACCCTGTTCGAACTGCCGCCGGCGCCCAATGGGTGACACGGGTTATTCGCGCAGCGGCTTGCACCGCGCAGCAATTGGCGGGATGGTGTGGAAGGCAGCCGGGGGCGCTGGCAGGCCGGAGATGCATGGCTGCTGGAAATCAAAATGGTGCGAGCTTGTTTGGCCCTTGTCGCCCTTGTTGCCCTTGTTGCCCTTGCGAGGCCAACAGAAGCAGGCGAGCGAGCGGCTGCTCTCTTCGACCGCTCCGATCTGGCGTCCGCGTATTCGGGTGAGTCCGACCTCGTAACCGCCTATACGACCGGGATGGCCCGGTACCGTCTTCAGCTCATGGCGCGTACCGGCACCGCCAATCTCGCCGCCCCTCTCGAACCTTTGGCCCTGCGGCCGGAATTTCGCCAGCGGACATGGCGCTCGGCCGATGGCAACCTGCTACAGGGCTTCGCCGGCAAAGGCGGCTTCCGGCTGACTGTCGGCAACTGCCTTGCCCGCCTCTGCGCGGCCAGCGAATGCAGCGAGGCCGGCTGGCCGGTCTATGCCTGCAGCGACGGCCATAAGCGCAAGATGTCGGTGAAGAGCTTTGTGACGGCAACCTTCGACGGCCTCCCTTACCGGCGGTTGAGCGCTACGCCGGAACCGTGATTTGATTGCGGTCGGCGACTGGATCGACACCACAGGAGCCCTTCAGCCAGTTGATGAGAAGCATGGCGCGCGGATCGCCGGTGGCGGTGAGCACCAGGATCAGTGCGTCGAGGAGGGCCGCCAGCGCGACGCCGGCTTCTCTAGTCGACATTCACCGGTCAGGTTGCGCCGGCGTCGCCCGGCATGGCATCTGTCGGCCGATGACACGCAAGCCCCTACGACAGCTTCCCGAATTCCCGCGACGACCGGTCGCTGGAAAAGTCAGCCTCAACCGAGCGCTCTCGAAGCTAGGATTCTGCTCGCGCAAGCAGGCCGAGCTGATGATCGCCGAAGGACGCGTGCGCGTTGCCGGCAAGGTGGCGCGCGACCCGTCGCTGCGCGTCGATCCGGATCGCGACCGCATCACAGTCGATGGCGGACAGGTCGGCGCGGAACGAAAAGTGTATCTTATGCTCAACAAGCCGCGCGGGCTGGTCACCACGCGCGACGACCCCGAAGGACGCGGCACCGTCTATGACTGCCTTGCCGATCTCGACCTGCCCTTCGTGTCGCCGGTCGGGTCTCGACAAGGCGAGCGAAGGTCTGCTGTTGATGACCAACGACACGCGCTGGGCGAACCGTTTGCTCGATCCTGCCTCGCATGTCGCCAAGACCTATCATGTGCAGATTGCTTCCGTGCCCGACGAGAAGATGCTCGAGCGGTTCCGCCAAGGCGCTGTCGTCGACGGGGAATTGCTGACGGCGAGCTCGATCGCGCTCTTGCGCAGCGGCGGGCGCACGGCCTGGCTGGAGATAGTCCTCGACGAAGGCCGCAACCGCCAGATCCGCCGCATGCTCGGCGCCTTCGACATCGGTGTGCTCAGGCTGGTACGGGTGGCGATCGGGCGGCTGCAGGTGGGTGATCTCGCGAAGGGCAAGGCGCGGCATTTGACGGCCGAGGAGCTGGCGATACTTGCCGCTTAACAGGGGCCGGAACTACTTTTGGTTCCAGCGGCGGATGACCGGCTCGGTCAGGTCGTGCTCGTAGCCGAGGATGCTGAGGCTCGCGGTATCGAGGACGAAATGTTCGCCGCCTTCCGGCGGCAGGCCGATCCAGCACGCCGCAAGCACGCGCAGGAAATGCGAGCTCGAGAAGATGAGCACATTGCCGGCCACCGTCCGGATTTCGGCCACGATCGCATTGGCCCTGGCGCCTACATCGGCTGCCGTCTCGCCGCCCGGGCAGCCGTCGCGAAACAACTGCCAGCCCGGACGTCCGGCAAGGATTTCCTTCGTTGTCACGCCTTCATAGGCGCCATAATCCCATTCCTGCAGGTCGGCCTTCTTGAGCGCGCGCTCGCCGAAGCCGGCCAGCCGGCAGGTGTCGAAGGCGCGCTGCGACGGGCTCGACCAGACCGCCTGGAAGGTGTGCTCCTTGAGGCGGTCGGCGACGCCGCCTGCGGCCTGTTCGCCTTTCGCGGTCAACGGAATGTCGGTGCGGCCGGTATGCTTTCCCGATGCGCTCCATTCCGTCTCGCCATGGCGGACAAGGTAGATCTCGGGAAACGCGCTGCTCATCCGCCGGCCCTCACGCTTGGATGCACCGGCAAGAATGCCGGCCCGCGCCACCCTATGCGGCGTCCGACAAAAAGAACAGGCCGCGGCGGAGCCACGGCCTGTTTCGGCTTGGGTGGACGCTCTTTGTCTGCGCAACTCCGGCTCGAAGGCTACGGTGAAGTCACCGAGGCAATTTTCCCGGAATTGCTTCGGTCCCTCAGGCCGGCTGCAGGCCGCCTGAGAGCGCGAGGTCTGCCTCCTCCGGCATCTGGCCGGCCATGGCGGCGGCGAACTGCTTCTGGTCGAGCTCGCCTTCCCAGCGCGCCACGACGATGGTCGCGACGGCATTGCCGACGAAGTTGGTGAGCGCGCGGCACTCCGACATGAAGCGGTCCACGCCGAGGATCAGCGCCATGCCGGCAACCGGCACCGAAGGCACGACCGAAAGCGTGGCCGCCAAGGTGATGAAGCCGGCGCCGGTGATGCCGGCGGCACCCTTGGAGCTCAGCATGGCAACGAGCAGCAGCAGGATCTGGTCGCCGAAGGTGAGCGGCGTATCGGTCGCCTGGGCGATGAACAGCGCTGCCAGCGTCATGTAGATGTTGGTGCCGTCGAGGTTGAAAGAATAGCCGGTCGGGATGACGAGACCGACCACCGAGCGATTGCAGCCGGCGCGCTCCATCTTGGCCATCAGGCCGGGAAGTGCTGCCTCCGACGAGGAAGTGCCGAGCACCAGGAGCAGCTCTTCCTTGATGTAGCGGATCAGCGCGAGGATGGAGAAGCCGTTGTACCATGCCACCGCGCCCAGCACGATCAGCACGAAGAGCAGCGACGTCAGGTAAAAGGTGCCGATCAGGAAGGCGAGATTGGCGATCGCGCCGATGCCGTATTTGCCGACGGTGAAGGCCATGGCGCCGAAGGCGCCGATGGGCGCAGCCTTCATCAGGATGGCGACGAGGCGGAAGATCGGCGCCGTCAGCGCCTGCAGGAAGTCGACCACCGGACGAGCGCGCTCGCCGACCAAAGCGAGAGCGACGCCGAACAGCACCGAGAAGAACAACACCTGCAGGATGTCGCCCTGGGCGAAGGCGCCGGTTATGGTGTCGGGGATGATGTTCAGCAGGAAGCCGACGATCGTCGCATCATGGGCCTTCTCGGTGAAGGTCGAGACCTTCGAGGCGTCGAGCGTCGCCGGATTGATGTGCATGCCGGCGCCGGGCTGGACGACATTTGACACGATCAGGCCAACGATGAGCGCCAGTGTCGAGAAGACGAGGAAATAGATCATCGCCTTGCCGGCGACCCGGCCGACCTTCTGCAGGTCGGAGACGCCGGCGATGCCGGTCGCGACGGTGAGGAAGATCACTGGCGCGATCACCATCTTGACCAGCTTGATGAAGGCATCGCCGAGCGGCTTCAACGAGGCGCCGATGTCAGGATAGAAATGGCCGAGCAGGATGCCGGCGGCGATCGCCGCCAGGACCTGCACGTAAAGATGCCGATAAAAGGGAACTTTGCCGCGCGGTTCCGCGGCAGCGATTGCCGTCTGCATGATGTCCTCCGTTCGGCCCCGATCGAGAAGCTCGACCTCCCGGGGCAGTTGACCTTCACAGCCTCGCGGCTGCTGCGGATGCATTTGCAACGGCCGTGCCAGATTGCGCCTTGAGGCGTCGAGCATTGATTTTGTTTGGTTTTCTGACGCAACGCGCTTTGCCATTCGACAGCGCAGTGCGGCGATCCGCATAGCTCGAATTGTGCTTTGTGCGAAATCATGCACAAATGGGCGATGCTGCAACGCCCCGCCGCTGCCCTCGCTTGGACGCCCGAACTGCTCGCCGGGCGGGCGCGGCGCGCCTGGCTGCTGTTCGCGGCGGTGGCGCTTCTCATCGTTTTTGCAGCCCTTTATGGCGCCGGCCTCTACGGGCGCTCGACCGAGATCGAGGCGCTGTCGGCGCAAGGGCGGACCGACGCCAATCTCAAGGTGGCACTGCTGCGCGCGGTGCTGGAAAATCCGCGCGCGCTGCCGCTGCTTCTGTCCGAAGACCAGCAGGTGCATGACGCGCTCGCTGAGCGCAGCCCCGCCTCGATCGACGTGCTCAACCGCAAGCTCGAAGGGCTGGTTTCGGGCACCAAGGCCTCGGTGCTTTACGTCACCGGCCCGGACGGGCTGGCCATCGCTTCCAGCAACTGGCGCGAGCCGGTAAGCTTTGTCGGCAATGACTACGGTTTTCGCGCTTATTTCTCCGGCGCCATGCAATCCGGCACGGCCGAGTATTTCGCGCTCGGCAATGTCAGCAAGCGCCCGGGCCTCTACATTTCGCGCCGTGTCGGGAATGCGGCGGCCCCGTTCGGCGTCGTCGTGGTCAAGATGGAGTTCGACCAGCTCGAAGCCGACTGGCACGAGGCGAACCGCCCGGCCTATGTCAGCGACGAGCATGGGGTGGTGCTGATCACCAGCGTGCCCTCCTGGCGCTTCATGACGACGGCGCCGCTGGCCGCTCCAGTCGCGGCCGACATCCGCGCCAGCCAGCAGTTCGGCGAGGCTCCGCTGGTGCCGTTGCCCATCACGAGGCCGCAACCGCTCAGCCCCGACGTCGCGTTGGTGCACGCCATCACGCCCGGCGGCAGCGACGCGGAGTATCTGCGGCTATCCACCGCCGTGCCGTCGACGCCATGGCGCCTCGACTATCTCGTGCCGGCGGAAGCGCCGATCGCGGCGGCGCAGCGCGAAATGCGTTTGTTGGCCCTCGGCGTCCTTGTCCCGCTGCTCGCTTTGGCCGCTTATCTGTTGTGGCGCCGGCAGTCCGCGCAGATGCGGATCGCTGCCGAGCAGGCGGCGCGCGCCGAACTCGAACGGCGCGTCGTCGAGCGCACGCAGGACCTCAGCCTCGCGCGCGACCGGCTGCAGGCCGAGATCGCCGACCACCGCAGCACCGAAGCCAAGCTGCAGGTCATGCAGCAGGAGCTGGTGCAGGCCAACCGCCTGGCGACGCTCGGCCAGGTTGCCGCGGGCGTCGCGCATGAGATCAACCAGCCGGTGGCGACCATCCGCGCCTATGCCGACAATGCGCGCGTTTTCCTGGAACGCAAGCAGACGGCGCCGGCGGAGGAAAATCTCGGCGCCATCGCAGCGCTGACCGAACGCATCGGCTCCATCACCGAGGAGCTGAAAGCTTTCGCCCGCAAGGGTCGCACCGCCGCCGAGCCGGTCGAGTTGCGCAGCGTCATCGAAGGCGCCGTGGTGCTGCTCAGGAGCCGCTTTGCCGGCCGATTGGACGCGCTGGCGATCACGCTGCCGCCGGCGACGCTGAAAGTGATGGGCAACCGGCTGCGGCTGGAGCAGGTGCTGATCAACCTGTTCCAGAACGCGTTGGAAGCGCTCGAGGGGCGTGACGGTGCTCGGGTCGAAGTGTCCGCCGCGGAAACCGCCGACGGCGTCGCGCTGATCGTGTCCGATAACGGACCGGGGATTCCGCCGGCGATCCTGAAATCGCTGTTCACGCCTTTCAATACCTCGAAGGAAAAGGGCTTGGGGCTCGGGCTCGTCATCTCGAAGGACATCGTCGCCGACTATGGCGGGCGTATCGAGGTGACGAGCAACGGGAGCGGCACCCGCTTCACCATCCATCTCTCGAAGGCTGACCCGACATGACAGACGGCAATCCGGTCATCCTGATCGATGACGATAGCGACCTGCTCAAGGCGACGAAGCAGACGCTCGAACTTGCCGGTTTTGCCGTGTCTGCCTTTTCCTCGGCAAGCGAGGCACTCGCCGGCCTCGATGCCGGCTTTGCCGGCGTCTTGGTGTCAGACATCCGCATGCCCGAAATGGACGGCCTGCAGCTTTTCGACGTCGTGGTCGACCTTGACCCGGATATCCCCGTCATCCTCGTCACCGGACACGGCGATATCGCCATGGCGGTCAAGGCGATCAAGGACGGCGTCTATGACTTCATCACCAAGCCCTTCGCCGCCGACCGGCTGGCGCAAAGTGTATGGCGCGCCGCGGAAAAGCGCCGTCTTGTTATGGAGAACCGCGCCTTGCGCGAAGCGGCCGAGCAAGCGCAGGAAGGCCTTCCGCTGATCGGCCAGACACCGGCTATGGAGCGGCTGCGCCGCACGCTGAGACAGATCGCCGACACCGATGTCGATGTGCTGGTTACCGGCGAGACAGGCTCGGGCAAGGAGGTGGTGGCGAGCCTGCTGCATCGCTGGAGCCGCCGCGCCAAGGGCAATTTCGTCGCGCTCAATTGCGGCACGTTGCCGGAGACGGTGATCGAAAGCGAGTTGTTCGGTCATGAGGCCGGCGCCTTCACCGGCGCGCAGAAGAAGCGCGTCGGCCGCATCGAGCATTCGAGCGGCGGCACGCTGTTCCTCGACGAGATCGAAAGCATGCCGCCCTCCACTCAGGTGCAGATGCTGCGCGTGCTCGAAATGCGCGAGGTGACGCCACTCGGCACCAACGAAATCCGGCCCGTCGACCTGCGCGTCGTTGCCGCCGCCAAGGTCGATCTCGGCGATCCCGGCCAGCGCGGCAATTTCCGCGAAGACCTCTATTATCGGCTCAATGTGGTGACGCTTTCGATCCCGCCGCTGCGCGAGCGCCGGGACGACGTGCCGCTGCTGTTCGGGTACTTCGCCGAGCGCGCCGCTGCCCGCTTTCATCGCCAGGTGCCCGCGGCGCCGGCCGCCGTCCAGCGCCATCTGCGCGAACACGACTGGCCGGGCAATGTCCGCGAGCTCGCCCATTTTGCCGAGCGCTTCGTGCTCGGTCTGGAAGAGATCGGCAGCAGCCCCGCCGCTCAGCCGACGGATTTGGACGTCTCGATGCCCTTGCCGGAACGGCTGGAGCGCTACGAGGCCGAGATCATCCGCGAGACACTTGGCCGCAATGGCGGCGATGTCCGGCGTACGATCGAGGCGCTCGGCATTCCGCGCAAGACCTTCTACGACAAGCTGCAGCGGCACGGCATCGTGCGCAGCGATTTTTCCAGAGAGATCAAGCTTGTGGAACCCGATCGAAGCCCCCGGCGTTGAGGCTATCCAGGAAACCGTGGCACGTTGGCACCAGCCGGTTGGCGAACGCATGATGGCGGTGGCGTTGCCGGTTGCACTTGGCAAGCGTTGATGGTTTGTTGCCGCTCAGCGGAGAACGAATGATGCGCGAATCCCTCGGTCAAGACGAATACGGCTCGGCCAGCCCCTTTAATCCGGACGATCTGCCGAATCTCAACGCCATGGGACCGGCGATGGGCAGCGGCAATGATTTCGAGAAATATGCCGTTGCCGTCATCATCGTGTTCGGCGCGCTGATCATCGGCGGCCTGATGGCCGCCTCGATGACCTTCGGCCACCGCAACGGCTTCCTGTTTGCGTTGGGCGGCGCCACTTCGGCCTGGATTTCGGGCAACGCGCTGCTGATTGACCGGCCGCGCATTTATGCGCTGTTCGTCGGCATCGCGGCGGTGCTGCTGATTGCCTCGACCATTACCCTCGTCGTGTAGTCAGTAGCCCAGCGCCTCGCCGGAAGCGGCGCGGCTGTCGATGGCTCCGTTGTAGCGGGCGCCGCCACCTTTCTCGATCTCCGCCAGGCTCTTGCCGCCGACAAGGATGCCGGCCGCCTGGCCCCAGGTCTGGTCGCTGAGATCGAGATGATAGCCCATGCCGGCAAGCAGCCTTTCGGTGTCGGGAGAAAGCCCGAAAGGCTCGACGTAGACGGTGTCGGGCAGCCATTGATGGTGAATGCGCGGGGCGTCGATCGCCTCCTGAATGTTCATGCCGTGGTCGATGACGTTGACGATCGCCTCCAGCGTGATGGTGATGATGCGCGAGCCACCCGGGCTGCCGATGACCATGAACGGCTTGCCGTCCTTCACAACGACGGTCGGGCTCATCGAGGACAGCGGCGTCTTCTTCGGCTGGATCGCGTTGGCCTCGCCTTGGACCAGTCCGTAGAGGTTGGGCACGCCAGGCTTCTGGGTGAAATCGTCCATTTCGTTGTTGAGCAGGATCCCGGTGCCGTCGGCGACGACGCCGGCGCCAAAGGAACCATTGAGCGTATAGGTGACGGCTACCGCGTTGCCGTCCTTGTCGATGATAGAATAATGGGTGGTTTCCTTCGACTCGCCGAAGCCCTTGGGCATCAAGTCCTTCGAGACGCCGGCGCGGAACGGATCGATCTTGTCGCGGATGTCCTTGGCATAGCCCTTGTCGAGCAGTTTCGAGACCGGATTGTCGACGAAATCCGGATCGCCGAGCGCCGAATTGCGGTCGACATAGGCATGACGCATGGCCTCGACCATGACGTGGACGGTCTCGGCCGAGCCGGCTCCGAGATAGGACAGCGGATAGCCTTCGAGCACATTGAGGATTTCGCAGATGATGACGCCGCCCGAACTCGGCGGCGGCGAGGAGATGATCTCGTAGCCGCGATAGGAACAGGTCACCGGCTTCAGCTCGCGCACCGCGTATTGCTCGAAATCGCCTTTGGCGAGGATGCCGCCCTTGGCGCCGCTCGCCTTGACGATCGCGTCGGCAATCGGCCCCTTGTAGAAGGCATCGGGGCCTTTCTCGGAGATCGCCGAGAGCGAGGCCGCAAGGTCCGACTGAACTAGCTTCTCGCCGATGCCATAGGGCTTCCCGTCTTTTTTCAGAAAAATAGCGGCCGCTGCCGGATCCTTGGCCAGCCGGTCGGCGCCGCCGGCGAAGGAGGCCGCGTCGCCCTGGTTGAGGACGAAGCCGTCCTTGGCATAGGCGATCGCCGGGGCCATGAGATCCTGTCTGGACAAGGTCCCGTATCTCTCGCGCGCCATCTCGAAGCCGGCCACCGAACCAGGCACGCCGACGGCGAGATAACCGTCGAGGCTGGCACCTTTGATCGGCTTGCCCTCCTTATCGAGATACATCGTCTTGGTCGCCGCAAGGGGCGCGCGCTCGCGGAAATCGATGAAGGTCGAACGGCCGTCCTTCAAGCGGATGGTCATGAAACCGCCGCCGCCGATATTGCCGGCATTCGGATAGACGACGGCCAGCGCATAGCCGACGGCGACCGCCGCATCGACGGCGTTGCCGCCCTTCTTCAGCACGTCGATGCCGACTTCGGTGGCGAGATGCTGGGCGGTCACCACCATGCCGTGCTCGCCCTTGGCGGGAGCCGGCGAAGCCGCAAAAACGGCGGCCGATGGTGTGAAGGCAACAGTGAGCGCAAAGCTGACGGCGATCAGCGTCCGGCGGGTGAGATGCATGGTGGGTCTCCAAGGCGGGGGGACACCCAGGAAAGACCGTTGGAGCGCGTTAGTCCAATAACAATTGGAGTAGCGTTGGGCAGAGCCCCTCACCTGCCCCCCGAATTGCGAAGGGCAATTCGGGGCAGTCCGACCTCTTCCCGCGGGGGAAGGAGCTCGTCAGCGCCGACGCCAACCTCTTCTGCCTTGGGAGAAAGGCGGCCGCGAAGCGGCCGGATGAGGGTGTCAGACGATCCCGCCGCCACCGCCGGCGACGCCCGGCCGCTCCGCCGCGACCTTCGCCCGGTAGCCGGCCTCGCGATAGGCGGCGACCGGATCAATGGCGCCGCCGGTTCTCAGCCGCGCCATGGCGAGGATCGGCTCGACATCGGTGCGGTAGGCGGTCTTCAGCGTCTGCGTCGCCATCAGCGCGTCGTTCGCTTCCTGAAAACCGTCCAGCGCCTTGCGGTCGACCAGCAGCGCCTGCGCATAGGCGCGCTGCACCTCGACCGCGGACAGCATCAGGCTTTCGATCGGATCGGTGACGTTATGGCTCTGGTCGAGCATATGCGCGGGATGGAAGCCCTTGGCACCCGAAAGCTCTGCATCGACCAGCTCGTTGAAGACCAAAAACAGCCGGTAAGGATCGATCGAACCGGCGTCGAGATCGTCGTCGCCATATTTGGAATCGTTGAAGTGGAAGCCGCCGAGCTTGCCGAATTGAATCAGCCGCGACACGATCATCTCGATGTTGACGTTGGGCGCGTGGTGGCCGAGGTCGACGAGGCAGAAGGCCTTGTCGCCGAGCTCCTTGGCGATGATGTAGTTCGTGCCCCAGTCCTGCACGACGGTCGAATAGAAGGCCGGCTCGTACATCTTGTGCTCGGTAAACAGCCGCCAGTCGTCCGGCAGGCCGGCGTAGATTTGCCGCATGGCGTCGAGATAGCGCTCGAAGGCCTTGGCGAAACTGACCTGGCCGGGGAAGTTCGAGCCGTCGCCGATCCATACCGTCAGCGCCTTCGACCCAAGCGTCCTGCCGATCTCGATGCATTCGAGATTGTGCTCGACCGCCTGGCGGCGCGTGCCGGCATCGGCGTGCGACAGCGAGCCGAATTTGTAGGAGAGCTTCTGGTCCTTCGCGTCGGAAAAGGTGTTGGAGTTCATCGCATCGAACCCGAGCCCGAAACGCGCCGCCGCCTGCTTCAGCCGGTTCGGATCGGCCTTGTCCCACGGGATATGCAGCGAGACGGTAGGCGTCGCTTGCGTCAGCTGGCTTATGACGGCGCAATCCTCGATCTTGTCGAAGATGTCGCGCGGCTCGCCGGGGCCGGGAAAACGGGCAAAGCGCGTGCCGCCGGTGCCGACGCCCCAGGACGGGATCGCGACGCCGAATTTTTCGACTTGGTCGCGGATCGCATCAATGGCGATGCCGCGCCGGTCGAGGCGCTCGCCGAGCCAGGCGTAGTCGCGCTCGAGGGCGGGTTGGCGAGCTGAGTTGTGGTTGGCGACGAGGTCGGCTGCGATGATCTGTTCGGACATTTTTTCCTCCCAATTCGTCTGCGCTGCCCCTCATCCGCCTACCGGCACCTTCTCCCCGTATAGTCACGGGGAGAAGGGACGCGCTCCAGCGCTGGCGCCCCCTCTCCCCGTTCTTACGGGGAGAGGGTAAGGGTGAGGGGCAGCGCTGGCTTTGACAATTTACCGCGTAAAGCTCTGCGCGTTGCCGGCGTCGACATTGACGATGTTGCCGGTCGACTTGGCCGACATGTCGGAAGCGAAGAAGTAGATCGCTTCGGCGATATCTTCCGGAAATACCGAGCGTTTCAGCATCGAACGCGACCGGTAATGCTCCTCGAGATCGTCGGTCGACATCTTGTAGGCGGCGGCGCGCTGTTCCTTCCATTCGCCGGTCCAGATCTTGGAGCCGCGCAGCACGGCGTCCGGATTGACGACGTTGACCCGGATCTGCGCCTCCGCACCCTCAAGCGCGAGACAGCGCGCGAGATGGATCTCGGCCGCCTTGGCCGTGCAGTAAGCGGCGGCGTTGGGCGAAGCGGCAAGGCCGTTCTTGGAGGCGACGAAGACGACATTGCCGCCGATCTTCTGCGCGCGGAACAGCCGGAAAGCCTCGCGCGAAACGAGGAAATAGCCGGTCGACAGGATGTCCATATTCTTGTTCCACAACGCCAGCGTCGTTTCCTCGATCGGCGCCGAGGAGGCCAGGCCGGCATTGGAAACCAGAATGTCGATGCCGCCGAACTCGACCGAAGTTTCGGCAAAGCCCGACGTGACCTGATCTTCCGAGGTCACGTCGATCCGCACCGGACGGACGAAGTCTTTGCCGTAGGCTTTCGACAGCTCTTCGTGAGCGCCGGCAAGGGCGGCCTCATCGATATCGGCCAGCACGACGCAGGCGCCTTCGCGCAGCAGCCGGTTGGCGGTGGCGCGGCCGATGCCGCCGGCGCCGCCGGTGACCAGGGCGATCTGTCCCGCCAGCGCCTTCGGCTTCGGCAGGCGCTGGAGCTTGGCTTCTTCCAACTGCCAGTATTCGATGTCGAAGGCCTCCTGTGCCGGCAAGCCGACATAGGACGAGACCGTCGAGGCGCCGCGCATGACGTTGATGGCGTTGACGTAGAACTCGCCGGAGATGCGCGCCGTCGCCTTGTCCCCGGCGAAGGTGAACATGCCGACGCCCGGCATCAGATAGACGACCGCGTTCGGATCGCGGATGGCGGGCGAGTCCTTATGTTTGCAGCTGTCGTAATAGGCCTGGTAGCCGACGCGATAGGCCTCAATGTCGTCGGCGAGGCGCGCGATGACGGCATCGACATCCGGCCTTGCCGGATCGAACTCGATCACCAATGGCCGGATCTTGGTGCGCAGGAAATGGTCCGGACAGGACGTGCCCAGGGCCGCCAGCGGGCGCAGGTCTTTCGAATTGACGAATTCGAGCACTGCTGGCTGGTCGTCGAAGTGGCCGAGCTTATGGCTCTTTTCCGAGATCAGGCCGCGGATTCTGGGCATGAGTTTCGCGGCAATGGCACGCCGTGCCGGTGCCTCGAGCGCCTTCACCACCTCGCCGCCGAAAATCGCCTTGCCCTGGGATTTGCGCTCGAACCAGTCGATCGCCTGATTGATCACCGAGATCGTCGTTTCGTAACATTCCTTCGGCGTGTCGCCCCAGGTGAACAGGCCGTGGCTTTCGAGAACCACCCCCTTGGCGTCGGGGTTCTCGCGGCAGAATTTCTCCAGCCACAGCCCAAGCTCGAAGCCCGGCCGCTTCCAGGGCAGCCAGCCGATGGCCTCGCCAAACACCTCTTTCGTGATCGCTCTGGAGTCCTTCGCCGCGGCTATCGCGATAATGGCATCGGGATGCATGTGGTCGACGCAAGCCTTCGGCACGAAGGCATGCAGCGGCGTGTCGATGGAAGCCGCGCGCGGATTGAGGTTGAAGGTGCAGTGGGGCAGGTAGCCCACCATCTCATCCTCGTGGTCGACGCCGCGATAGAGGCTCTTCAGCGCGCGCAGCTTGTCCATGTAGAGGGTCGCGAACCCGTCGAGCTTGATCGAAGCGCTGTCGCCGCCCGAGCCCTTGACCCACAGCACCTCGACGTCCTCACCGGTCAGCGGGTCTTTCTGCCAGACCTTGGACGAGGTGTTGCCGCCGCCATAATTGGTGACGCGCTTGTCTGAACCCAGCGTGTTCGAGCGATAGACCAGAAGCTCGGGACCGCTCATCCCTTCAGCCTTTGCGTCGTCCCACAGATTGGCGAGGCGCGAGCCAGAGCGCTTGTCGAGCATAGGTATCCTCCCTTGGGACGCTAAAATGCGCAGTCCAATTTGGTTGGAATGTCTACGCAACAGGACCTCTTGTCAATCATAAACGATCACGATCGATCATATTGCACTGCACAATGAAAATATGTGATCGGAAATGATTGACACTGCGCGTTTTCTGGTGCCTGATAGCCAGGCAGGGAGGAACCATGCACGAAAAAGAGCGCCACAGGATCATTCTGTCCGCCGTCCAGGAAAAGCCTGTGGTGACGGTGCAGGAAATGGTCGACCTGACGGACTCCTCCGAGGCGACGATCCGGCGCGATATCGCGGCGCTGCATGTGCAAAAACGCCTGCGCCGGGTGCGCGGCGGCGCCGAGGCGATCTCACCGCCGCAAGTCATCGGCCTTGCCGGCCGGCCCTTCTCGGTCAACGAAACGCTGAACGCCGCGCAGAAGCGGGCGATCGCGCGGGAAGCGGTGAACCTTTGCAAGGACGGCGAGCCAATCATCATCAATGGCGGCACCACGACCTTCCAGATGGTGCATTTCCTGACCGGCCGCCGCATGCCGATCTTCACCAACTCGTTCCCGATCGCCGAGCATCTGCTCAAGCACTCGAAGAACATGGTGATGCTGTCGGGCGGCACGATCTATCGCGAGCAGAACATCATCCTGTCGCCCTTCGACAATGACGTGACGCGCAATTTCTATGCGCGGCGCATGTTCATGGGCGCTCAAGGGTTAGGCCCGCTCGGCTTGATGGAAGGCGACCCGCTGCTGATCCAGGCGGAGCAGAAACTGATCGACCAGGCCGACGAGCTGGTGGTGCTGGTCGATTCCTCGAAATTCCGCATGCGCTCCAGCCTGATCCTGTGCGGGCTGTCGCGCATCACGACCGTGATCACAGACGACGGCATCGACGACCGCGAAGCCAAGATGCTGGAAACCGCGGGTGTGGCGCTGATCGTCGCCCGCAAACAGTCAAGCGACAAGGAGGAATCTTCACTGCAGGCCTGAGGACAACTCGCGCCCGCAGCGGCGATGGAATGCAACGCTCAAGGGAGGATATTCGAATGAGCTTTTTGAAGAAACTGCTGGTCACGGCGGCCTTTTCCGCCGCCATGTTCGTGAATGGCGCCTATGCCGAGAACGTCAAGATCGCGCTGGTCGTGAAGTCGCTCGGCAACGGCTTCTTCGACGCCGCCAACAAGGGCGCCGAGGAAGCGGCCAAGGAACTGGGCGACGTCGACGTGATCTATACCGGTCCGACCAAAGCGACGGCGGAGGCGCAGATCGAGGTGATCAACTCGCTGATCGCGCAGAAGGTCAATGCCATCGCCGTCTCGGCCAATGACGCCGATGCGCTGGTGCCGGTGCTGAAGAAGGCGATGGATCGCGGCATCACCGTGATCTCGTGGGACTCCGGCGTCGCCAAGGAAGGCCGCCAGCTCCACCTCAACCCGTCCGACACCAATTTGATCGGCGAGACCATCATCAAGCTCGCCGCCGACTACCTGCCGGAAGGCGGCGATGTCGCCATCCTCTCGGCATCCTCGACCGCCACCAACCAGAATGCCTGGATCGAAGCGGCCAAGAAGGTGCTGCCGGAGAAGTTCCCGAAGATCAAGCTGGTCGCCACCGTCTATGGCGATGACGACTCCGCCAAGAGCACCGACGAAGCCAAGGGCCTGTTGAAGTCCTATCCGAACCTCAAGGCGATCATCGCGCCGACCACCGTCGGCGTCGTTGCCGCCGCGCAGGTCGTCACCGACGAGAACCTGATCGGCAAGGTCAACGTCACCGGCCTCGCGCTGCCGTCGGAGTTCAAGAAGTTCATCGACAACGGCGCCAGCCAGGCGGTCGCGCTGTGGAACCCGATCGACCTCGGCTACTCGGCGATCTATCTCGCGCATGACCTGGCGGTGAAGAAAGAAGAGGCCAAGCCCGGCGCCACGCTGTCGATCGGCCGCGTCGGCAAGGTGACGCTCGACGACACCAACTCGACTGCGATGGCTCCGCCCTTCCAGTTCGACAAGACCAACATCGAGAAGTTCTCAAAGATCTATTGATCTGAGGAGCTTGCACCCTCCCCCTTGTGGGGAGGGTCGGCGAGGCGGTGTCGCGAAGCAAAACTGGCGAGACGGGGCGGGGGTGACGACACCTCCATGCACCAGGAC